>NZ_JBSIUQ010000013.1:0-60941 GCF_053654695.1 Helicobacter sp. 23-1044 | reverse complement strand
ATTTGCGTTTATTATGGATTGCTTCGTTGTGTTCGCTACGCTCACACTGCCTCGCAATGACGGGGGATTTAACCCACCCCCTAAATCCCCCTCCGCAAGGGAGGGGGAGAGTTTGGATTTACGCGAGATTCTGCGATTTTTTGCGGTAGATTCTGCGTTTTTGTAGAAAAAGGTTTCGTTTTGTTTGAGATTTGCGTATTCATTTGCATTTGTGGATTGCCACGAATCTGCTAACGCAGATTCTCGCAATGACGGAAATTGTGCGTTAGATTCTGCACTTTGCAATGACGAAACTTTTTTGATTCTGCGAATCGTGCGTTTTTGTGGGGTTTGTGAATTTTGCGGAGTTTGCGCTAGATTCTGCGAATTGGCAAATTTTCGTGGGAAAATTTGCGAGTTTAGCAATAAAGAAAAATTATTCATCGTGCGGAGGTTGCTTTTGTAAAGTTCGGTAATCGGCGTATGCAGGGCAAAATCGCCACTCTTTTCTTTCACGCGCACGATAAAATACTCACCACTTTCCAAAATATCATAAAAATCAGCGTCTTTTAGCGCAAGGCGGGAGAAATCCACGCCAAGCGCGGTTAGGCTATTGCCCGTTCTATCGGTAACGAGTTTGCTGATATCATATTCCTTGCCTAACTCAAAGTCATTGCCAAAATCAAGCAAAATCTTTGATTTGCCATCTTTGAATCGGACATTTTGCGCTGTGGGCGTGTGGCTATTATATTGTATTATCAAATGCGAATTTTTATTGTTTGCCTTGTCGTAGCCCTTAAAGTTATTAAATTCAGTTGCGTTTTCAATAATTTTTATTTTGTAGTTTTGAATGACTAGCTTTGCTTCACTGCTTTCAAGGGCAAAATGCGCTGCATTTTTGCCAAGCGAATCCATATAACTGCCTTCATTTGTGAGTATCGTGCCTAAATTATTGATTGTAATTTCTATCGGTTGATACTGCGTCCAAATACCGCGCATTGTGCCGTGATTTTCAAGTGTGCTTATGGCATTTTGAGAGAAAATCCTAATCCCGCCTGAAATAGTGCCTTTATTGATAAAATTTATTATTTTGCCATTGTTGTTGTTTAACTCAAAAGTTTGTTCGTTGGTGCTTGTAATCTCGCTTGTGTTTGTAAAAGTCGTAATTTGCGTTTCAACTTTGATTTGCGTGGTGGAGAATGGAGCGGAGTTTTGGATATTTTTATCTTTGTAAGTTGTATCGATTTTGCACTCGGCATTTGGCGTGGTGCAAATGGTGCTTAATTCGATGGGATTTGCATTTAGATTCTGCGATATAAGGGGGGGGGGATTATGCTAAAAAGAGCAATGCAGATAATTTTCCAAATTTTTCGCATTTACTACCCCAAATCCGCTAAAAATCGCTCACTATCAAACTTCGCGCCCAAATACTCCGCGATTTCCTTTGCGTCAATCTCTGCGTTGCCAAGACAGCTTGTCGCGCCGGGGGATGGCGTCATATTGAAAGTCAGCCCTTTTTTGGTTTGGATTTTTTTCTCGCCTAACTCTAATCTTTTCGCGCCTAAATCAATCACTTGCGGACGCACCTCGCCAAAGCCCTCCGCATAAGTCAAATCGCTAATTTTTAGCGATGGGATAATCTTCCTAGCGTCCTTTATAAAGAGCCGTTTGCCAAGCAGTGGCAGTTCAAATGCCATATTTTTTAGCACATAGCTACGGATTTCACTATCGCTTAATAAATCAAATCCCACTTTTAGCGCACCTAGCTTAAAATCAATGCTTAAAAGCTCACCACTTACATTATTCCAAAAGTGCTTCCCGCGCTCTAATTTTGGCATAGCAAGTGCGGTGGGTCCAAGTCTCGTAACGCCCTCTACCGCGATATCAGGGTCGCCGTGAAGCGCGGCAAAGGGGAGCTTTGGATTTTGCACACCATAGACTTTGCCACGCAAAAGTTTGCCCGGCACAAAGTAAAAGCTCCCCGCCACAGGCAAACAACCCAAATCCTTGCCATAGCCACATTTTTGCGCCAAAGGCAAAGAGTGCGAGCCGGCATTGACTAGCACAAACTTCGCATACACCTTGCTCCCATCGCGTGAGCGGATTTCATATCCATCGCCCTTTGCCTTAATATCCACCACGCAAAATTTATTTTTCACGCAATTTTTTGGATTTGCAATCATCGCAGAATCTACAAAATGATTGCTAATTATCTCAAAATTCATCGCACACCACGACTCTTTATAGCCTGACGCTACGACATTTTCGCTTCTATCATTTCCATTCATTGCTTCGATGATTTTTGGTTCTAACGCTTTTATTTGACTTTTTTCAAAAAATTGCAACCCCTCGAAAATCCCCTCAAACTCGCCGTGTCGCTTTTTCATAAACTCGCATTCTTTGTCCCCCACGCCGATTGCGAGTTTTTGCATTTTAAAAATGCCTTTATTTTGGAGATTGTGGCGGAGGGCGTAGTTTTTGAGCTTGTCAGCGGAGATTTTGACTTTGGCGGCTTTTTGCGCCGTGTAGTTTGTTTCAATCGAGCCATCGTGAATCGTCTGTGAATTTGCCTTTTGACTTGAACTAACCTTCGCTAGATTTTGGCACTTTTCTAGCAAAATGACATTTTTAATATCCGTGTAGGCACTCAACGCATAAAACGCCGCACATCCCGAAATCCCGCCGCCAATGATTGCAACCTCAAAATTTTCATTCATTTTTTATCCTTTATTTCTGCCAAAGGGTGCGATTTACAAACACCGCTTTGTTTGCATACTCCAAGATAGAAATATCGTGGCTAATTAAAATTATAGTATGATTAGCGTTTATTTGCTTTAATAATTCATAAATTTCTTTTTGCGTTGGCATATCGATACTTGCCGTTGGCTCATCAAAAATCAGCAGTTTTGGTGCGCCACATAGCGCACGAGCTATCATTACACGCTGTCTTTGTCCGCCTGATAAATCGCTAATTTTTCGATTTTGCAAATGCGAAATACCTAAAATTTCCATAATTTTTTGTGCCTCAAAAATATCGGTTTTTGTGATTTTATAACCAAAGGTTTTATGGCGTAAAAATCCCATTAGCACGACATCTAATGCCCCAATCGGGAAACTTTTATTTATATTAGTTTCTTGCGAAGTGTAACCAATTAGCGAATTTTTGTTAAATAAAGTTACATTTGGATAAATTATCTCTCCGCCATTTGGTTTCAAAAGTCCCAAAATAATCTTTGCCAAAGTGCTTTTTCCCCCGCCGTTTGGACCGATGAGTGCGATAAAGTCGCCCTTGCAAATCTCCAAATCAATATTTTGCAAAACAAACTCATTTGTGTATTTAAACGAAATATTTTGCAATCGCAGAATCTTTGGCGCATTATCGCAAGTTTTCGCACACAGCGCAGAATCTGCAAGGATTTGGCGGAGATTTTGTTTGAGATTTTGCACTTTTTGGGCGGGATTATGAGACGCACAAATGCTTTGATTTTGGGGGAGATTCTGCGAATCTTGCGTCATTGCGAGACTTTGCGAAGCGAAGTCGTGGCAATCTATTAGATTCTGCGGATTCGCAGAATCTGCGTGATTTTGGATTAGATTCTGCGATTTTTGCATTTATTTTGCCACTTCGTTTAGAAAATCTCTAATATTGCTAATCCACTCAAACGCCAACGGGTCGGCGGTTTTCAGCGTGAGATTTGCCTCTTTTGCGAGTGCCTTTGCGCTTTTGGTGGAAAACTGCGGTTGAGTAAAAATCACTTTGATATTATGCTTTTTAATAAGTCGCAAAACCTCTTTTGTGTGCGCGATTTTCGCCTCTTTGCCGTCCTGCTCGATTGCGATTTCTTCTAATCCAAGCTCATCTGCGATTAGCGAAAATGCGGGATGATAAACCAAAAATGCCTTTTTTTGATTCGCAAAAACGCCCCTAAAATGCGTATAAAGCGCGTCAATCTCTTTGTGAAGCTCCGCCAAATTTTTCGCATAAATCGCGCAATTCGCAGAATCTATCTCACAAAGAGTATCTTTTATCTGCGTGGCGTGGGACTTCGAGAGATTAAAGGACAGCCAAATATGTGGCAAATGAATGTGGGCGTGGTGGGCGTGATTGTCTTTTGGCGATAAATCGTGCGAATGCGAATCGTGCGCGTGTTTCGCAGAATCTGCGTGGTGCGAATGCGAATCGTGCGCGTGATTCGCAGAATCTGCGGTGGATTCCGCCTTATCTTTTGGCAAGGGGGCGATTATTTTTAGATTTGGATTTACGCCCTTAAATCGCTCCATCCACGCGCGTTCAAAAGGCATACCGATGGTAAAATAAACCTGCGATTTGCTTAGCTTTTCTAGCTCTTTTAGCGATGGCTCGTAGGTTTCAGGGCTTTTGCCCTTTTGCACCAAAATATTGACTTCCGCCAAGTTTCCTGCAATTTTTTGCACGAAAAACGCCTGTGGGATGACGCTCACACTCACGCTAACCTTTGCAAACGCGCACACTGCGCTAAAAACTAATATCGCTAAAAATTTCATTTCTGCCCCCTTTTTAAATCAAAACTTCGCTTTTAATCGTCAGTCCAAAGCCACCTAGCGCGATATATTGATGATTTTTGCGGGTAGATAGTAACGCAAAATCGCTAATTTTTAGGCTTTTTAGAATCTGTGCGCCGATGCCGACAACCTTGCTTGCTTCACTTGCATCGTTTTTATTGATTTGACTTTTTTGGCTCATCTCGTTGTTTGCGTTATTTAGGCATACCAAAAATCCGCCATTTTCGCGCAAAAACGCCACTGCTTTACTAAGCGTCTCAAATTCGTTATTTTCTAAAAGTTGCAAGGTGTTATTAAATGAATGAAAACGCACAAAAGGCGCATTTTGCGCACAATTTGTTCTGGGGTATTCATTCGAGTCGTTTTTATATGAAACTTCGCTCAATGGACGATTCAGTCCTATTTTCGCTCGTTTCGCATAAAAACGACTCGAAGCAACACCGCCATTACTTCGATTGTTTGATTGCGTGGTAGTTTTTGCGTTTATTTTGTCATTCTGAGGGAGCGAAGCGACCGAAGAATCCCTGTTTTTTTGAGATATTTCGCTACGCTCAATATGACAATTTATTGTGGATTGCTTCGTTGTGGCTTCGCCACTGCCTCGCAATGACGAATTATTTGAATCGTTTGCAATTCTAGTATCTTGCGCGAGATTCGTGGGTTGCGCAGAAAAATTCGATTGAGATAAGACTTGCGGTCTATCGAATGAGAATTTTTCAAGCTCCCGCGAAGGTCGCGTGAGAGACGAATTGCCCGCATTAAATTTATACACAATGTGTCGCGCTTCCAAATGGTCTATAAACTCAATTCTCTCGCACTCCACGCCAAAAAAGCGTGTTTTTTTTGCGCCCACTTTTTCTACCAAAACTTCATATTGAAATTTATAATGCACCAAATCAGAGACATAAAGCACTTTTAGCCCGTGTTGTGTGGCAAAATCCATCACAAAATTATCATTATTGCTTGCCATTGTGCCATCTTTTTTCATTAGCTCACAAATCACAGCGATGGGCTTTAATCCCGCTAATTTGCAAATATCCACACTTGCCTCCGTGTGCCCCGTGCGGACTAAGATACCACCTTTTTTGGCGATGAGCGGGAAAATATGTCCGGGCTTTGCAAAGTCGCTTGGTCGTGAGTTATCATCGCAAATGAGTTTGATTGTCATATCACGCTCAAAGGCACTAACGCCCGTTTTGGCGCGTTTGGCATCGACTGATACGGTGAAAGCTGTTTCGTGATTGGAGCTATTTTTATCCACCATTAGCGGAAAATCTAGCTTTTTGGCAAGTTTATCCGTCAAACTCACGCACAAAACGCCTCGCGCCTCAGTTACCAAAAAATTCACTTTATCAGGGCTTGAAAACTCCCCCGCATAGACTATGTCGCCCTCATTTTCTCTGCCCTCATCGTCCATTATAATTATCATTTCGCCGTTTTTTATCGCGCTTATTGCGTCCTCTACGCGCTTTAATTGCATAAAAATCCTTCATATTTTTGAAAATAAAATCGCAAATTATAGCAGATGAAAATTAAAAACGCTTGACAAAAAAGCGCAAATTTAAATATAATTCGCCTTTTTAAAATTGATGGGGTATAGCCAAGCGGTAAGGCAGCTGGTTTTGGTCCAGCCATTCAGAGGTTCGAATCCTTTTACCCCAGCCACTTTTTGGATTAAATCAAATTTTATCGCGTTTTTTTGAAGTGTTTTGTTTGGAGCGTTTGCTTGAAGCGCAAAGGCGCGTTGTCGCGGGATAGAGCAGTCCGGTAGCTCGTTGGGCTCATAACCCAAAGGTCGGTGGTTCAAATCCGCCTCCCGCAACCAAATTTGACTTCTTTTTGATTTTTTTCAAAACAATTTTAGATTTTATAAATCCTCGCAGATTCTGCGAATCGCAGAATCTAGCAAAGACACAAATAAAATAACGCAAAATGTATGAATTGCCAAGCTTGTTTTGCTTATTTGCAATGACAAATCTATTTTAGATTCTGCGCTTTCTTGGATTGCCACGAAGTCGCACAAGTGCAACTTCTTGCAATGATTATTTTCGCGCGAGATTCTGCGAGAAATATCATAGATTCTGCGAAATTTCGCCTTTTATGCGAGATTCTGCGATTTTTGCGCGCATAAAACGCAGAATCTACAAGCACTCTGGCGCAATTAGCGTTGAGATGTAAAATCCGCCTTTGACTTCATCTGCGCCTTTTTTGCGGGATAATTCGATGATTGTCCCTTTTTTGATTGGCAAATCTTGCTTTACACTCGCAAACTCCACGAAATTCCCTAAATCAAATTGATGCCCAACTAGCGCGATGATTTTTGCCGATGGCGCGGACTTTAATGCCTTTAAATACCCTTCAATCCCGCACTCTGGGGCGATATGCTCGCTAAATTTGCAAAGTTTTTTATGCTTTTTTGAAAAATGCTTTATCGTTTGCCTTGTGCGCTTTGCGGGTGATGAAAGCACAAGCGAGATTTGCGAAGTGGCGTGCATTTTTTGCAAGAAATTTGCAATTTTTTTACTTTGCTTTTTGCCCAACTTGCTTAATGGACGCGCCAAATCATCGCTGTTATGCTTGGCAAACTCCGCTCTATCAATCGTATCTGCGTGGCGAATCAAAATGATTTTTTGTAAGTTTTTTGCTAACTTTTCCATATTTTCCTCCAAAAATTAAAGTAGGCGTCTATTTTAGCAAAAAATTTATTAGATTCTGCGCTAGATTCTGCGGATTGCCACGACTTGCCAAAGGCAAGTCTCGCAATGACGAGTTTTTTACACACTATCATCATACGGGTCTAAATGCACCAAAATCACCCATTCATAATCCGCCGAAATGCCCCTAATCTGCGCTTCAATCGCATCTGAGATTTCGTGCGCTTTAAAAAGCGTGATTTCTTTATCAAACACCAAATGATACTCAACGAAAATAAATCCCCCGCTTTGGCGCGTTTTAAAGTCGTGAAAACTTGAAATGCACGAATTTTTGCCTAAAATCGCCAAAATTTCATCTTGCAAACTCTCATCCACCGCCCTATCAAGCAAAATGAAAAATCCATCTTTTGCGATTTTGTAGCTTTGAGCGCAAATATAAATCCCCAAAATCCCGCCGATAATCGCATCAAACGCATAAATCTGCGTCACAAAAACAAGCATTAGCGAAAAAATCACCGCTAGATTGCTTAATAAATCCACTTTGTAGTGCAAAATTTCAGACTTTAAAATAATGCTTTTGTCACTACGCGCGATAAATTTTAGAAAGCAAATAATGCCAAGCGTGGCAAAAATTGAGATTAGCATAATGAAAATGCTGTGCGTTAGTGCCGAAATCTCGCTTTTTGCGATGAACTTTTGAAGCGATTGATAGATGATATACGCGCCAGAAGCGCAAATCAGCGCACCTTCAAAAAGTGCCGCCACCCCCTCTAACTTGCCAAATCCATAGTTGAAATGCGCTGTGGAGGTTGAACGCGCCTTTTTGTAGGTGAAATAGTTGAAAAGCGAGACAAACATATCAAGTAGCGAATCAATCGCACTTGCCATAATCGCCACGCTACCGCTGAAAATCGCAACGATGAGTTTTAGGCACATTAGGCAAAATGCGCAAAATCCTACGATTAGAAGCGCGTTTTTGTGGATTAGGCGGTTCATTTTAGTGCTTTGTCGCAGAATCTGTGGATTTTTGTGATGGATTCTGTGGATTTTGCGTGAATCGTAGAATCTGCGATTTGTCGCCCCTCCCTTAATGAGAGTCTATTCAAAAATTCCCCCTCCCTTGCGGAGGGGGCTAGGGGGTGGGTAAAGTCGCTATTTGAAAATTTCGCGCTACTATTATTTTGTGAATCTACCCACCCCCTTAATCCCCCTCCGCAAGGGAGGGGGAGAGATTGTGCGAATCCCCGCGCATTTGGGAGGGGGAGAATATTTTTGTCATTCTGAGCGAAGTGCGAAGTGCGAAGCGAAGAATCTCTTTTTTTGAAATTATGAGATTTTTCGCTTCGCTCAAAATGACAATTTAGGGTAGATTCTGCGAATGCAAAATCTAAATAATTATTTTGTGGATTGCCACGATTCTGCTTCGCAGAATCTCGCAATGACGGCAATTTACCCATAAACAATTCTAGTATTTTGCGGTGGAAGTTTTGTATTTGTAAAAATTTTAGGGTGTGAGACTAGACTAGCGGTCTGCGAACGCCCTAAAATTTTTACAAGTGCGAAAGATGCACCCAAAGACGAATTGCCAAAAACGCTATACTCTCGCATTTATCGCCTTTATAATCGTCACAAACACCACCGCTTCAATCATCGCAGACAACACAAACGCATAATAATCGCCCTTTTCTAATGCACCAATATTTAGCCCCAAAGTCGCAGTTGCCACTAAAAAAGTCAGTGGCATCGCACTACCAAGCACAAAAAGCAAAATATGCCGAAAATCCTTCAAATCCCTATAAAACGCCACCAAACTCGCTACAATTCGCACCGCAATCATCGCTATGCAAATATAAATCGCGCGTTTCAACACTTCAAAATCAATCAGCGAAAAGTCCAAAGTCGAGCCAATATACACGAAAAATAATGGGATTAAAAAGCCAAATCCAATGTCATTTAGGCGGTGGTGAAGCGATTTATGCGTCTTAAAAAAGTTTGAGATAATCACACCTGAGACAAACGCTCCAAGCGCAACTTCGATATTTAGCAAATGCACGATTGTAATCATCAAAAAAAACAGCATCATCGCGTAGCGGATATCTTCATTTTTCTCGCAGTGCGCGGGGATTAGGACATTTCGTAAATTTGGCAGCCACCAAAAAATCACATCGCTAATCTTAAAGATAACCCCCACCACAACGCTAAAAATAAACAAAATCAAAATCGAAAAATACAGCTCAAATCCAATCCCAAATGAATGATATCCATTCAAAAGCACAAGCATCGAAATGCTGATGATTTCGCCGATTATACCAATTTTTAGCGCGAGATTGAGCCAAAATTTATCTTTATCGACTTCTTGCATCAAAATCACAATCATTCCAATACTCATCACGGGGAACGCCACAGCATAGATTAGTGGCAAGTCAAACGCAAGGACGATTATCCCGCTACTGGCATAAAGGGCGATAAAATAAAATGTCACTTTTCGTAAAAAGCTCACCCCCAAATTCAAAAAACTTTTTATATCAACTTCAATCCCCGCCAAAAACATCAAAAATAAAAATCCAATGTGTGCGACTTCTTTAAACACCGCGATTTCGCCGATGATACCGACATTTAGCACGAGTGCTCCAAGCAAAATCTCAACCACCACAAGCGATAATTTTGTGATTTTATGAATGAGTGGGGCGATGAAAATTAGCATCGCAACGATGGCAAAAATCCCCAATTCTTGCATTTAAAATCCCTTTAAAATCCCAATGTTTGAAGTGTTTGAAGTGCTTTGATGATTGCCTTTGGGTAGAGTTCGTGCTCTAATGCGTGGATTCGCGCTTCAAAAGATTCAAAGCTCTCGCCATCAATTTTTTGGATAATATCTTGCGCGATGAGTGCGCCACCATCTAATTCATCATTCACAAAATGCACACTCACACCTGCGATTTTCATATCGCTTTGGTAAGATTCAGCGATTGCGTGTGCGCCCTTAAAAAGTGGCAAGATTGAAGGGTGGATATTTATGGCGCGAAATTTGGCGGTAAATTTTGGGGGCAAAATTTTCATAAATCCCGCCAAAATCACCAAGTTGATATTGTGCGATTCAAGCGTTGCGATGATTTTCTCAAAAAAATCGCCTTTGTTTGCTTTGTAGTCGATGACTTCGCATTTTAGCCCTAAATTTTTGCACCGCGTAATGCCAAAGGCGGATTTGTTGCTAGAAATGGCAAGAGAGAAATTTAGTTGTAGCGCGGAGTCTTGCGCACAATTTGGTTTAGATTCCGCGATTGTTTTGTCATTCTGATCGAGTGAAACGAGCGAAGAATCTCTTTTCTTTTGAGATATTTCGCTACGCTCAATATGACAAAGTTCATCAGATTCTGCGTTTTCTTTTGAATCAATTCTAGTATTGGTTGCTTCGCTTCGCTCGCAAATTCTGCGAATTGCGGTAGTGCTTGTGGAGTTTTTGCAAAATTTTGGGGCTGAGACTAGACTAGCGGTCTGCGATGCCCCGAAATTTTGCAAATCTACGCAATGATTACCCAAAGACGAATTGCAAATCAATCCTTGCATTTTTTTGTAAATATTTTCTAAATTGCTCCCATTTCCGCTAAACAAAATTGCCAAATTTATCGTTTTCATTTAAATAGCTCCGCCAAAAAGTTCTGTGTGGCTTTGCTTCATCTTTAAAATAATCTCACACACGCTTTTATAATCATAGGGCGCGTCATCATCGCATTTATCAAACTCCGATTCATAAATATCTAGCGCGGTTTTCATCTTGTCATCTCTCACACCAGCAAGGCTCAAAGCCGCACTTAGCAAAATCACAATCTCATCAAGCAATTCATTATAATCGTTGCCAATCGTCATCATCGTCCTCCACGCTATTGCCAATCCTTGCCTCTAACTGCGCTCTTGCTTCATCGTATAAAAATGTCCCTTTAAATTCCTCGATTTTGCCACCAGCGGCGTTTTTGTGTCCGCCTCCGTTGAAATATTTTTTTGCCACCGCGCTTACATCGCAGTTGCCATTCGCCCGAAAGCTCACGGTTCCGCCACTTCCTATGTCTAAAAAGAAATCAAACTCGCTATTTTGCGTCAAAAATAGATTCGCCAAAATCGAAATATTGCCAATGCCATAAGTCAAAATCCCGCGCTTTTTGTCGCCATTTGCATCATTCAAAAAAATGGTATATTTTTCTTTTTGTGAGTGCAAAATATCGGTTTGTTTTTGTGATAAAATCTGCTCCATTGTCTGCCTCTCCAAATCCCCGCCAAGTGCCTTTTTTTTGTCTAAAAAGATATTGTTATCTAACGCTACATTTGCGTTAGGGCAGGGATTGTTTTGCGAATCTAGCAAATAATTTTTCGCCACTTCCAACATTTTGAACTTAAAATCCCTATCAAAATCATCAAACATATAGCGACTAAATTCCCTGCTTTGCGCAATCATTCCTAATGCAACCTTGCCAAATTCAAAGCCAAATCCATCCTCTTTCCAAGTATCCGCCGAATCAATCATATCAATAAATTTTTGCATACCTTCGCGCTTGTGCGAATCGCGTAAAATCGCGCAAGATTCGGCTGATTTAGTGCAGAGATTTGCGATATTTTCGCTTAAAAAATTTAGCGTAATTTTTGAAGCACAAATGCTTGAATCCAAATGATACCACTCATAAACTTGCGCACATTCTTTGCCTGTAATGTGGTGGTCTAACAATAAAAGTTGCGTTTTTTTGCCTTGTGCGTTTAAAAGTGCGACTTCGCTTTGCAAAAATTTTGCTTCATTTAGCGTGAGATTTAAATCTGTGATTAAGATTAAAAAACTTGTATTTTTCGCGCTTTTGATATTGCCTAACATATCGCGCAATCGCACCTCCACTTCTCTGCCATAATTTGCATTATAAAACACAATATTTTTGAAAAACTCCCTTGCCACAAACTGCGCACCATAGCCGTCTAAATCGATATGTGATAGATGATGAATCTCTGTCATTTTTATTCCTTTCTTTAAGATAGATTTGCAAAAATTTAGTTAAATTTTAGCTCAATATTACCCAAAAACTCAATCTTTGCATTTGTGCTAATTTCGGCGTTGCCTAGCACTTTAAGCGGGACATTATTTTTCTCTGCGAGTTTGGATAATGGGGAGCGGAGATTAGTCTCGCAAAGCAAAATCGGGGTGATTTGCAGCTCTTGTGCCTTATTTACGATACTAATAAAGGCATCGATGACTTTTTGCATCTCTGCGATACTTAAAATAAAATGCCGTCCATATTGATTATCCTGCATTTTTTGAAGCAAATAACTCTCAGATTCTGCGGGTAGATTGAAAAACTTCACAGCACCATCATCGCTTTTAAAGAGATTTGTAATCACGCGAGAAAGCGCGGCGCGGACATAATCGATGATTATTGTGGTGTTATTTTGCACTTTTGGGGCAACATCGATGATTGTCTCTAAAATCGTAATCATATCTTTAATAGGAATCCCATCGTGAAGCAAATCGCGCAATACCTTATGTATCACGCCAAGCGGGATTGTTTGCGTATCGCTGACTAAATTTGGAAAGTCATTTTGCAGTTTATTTATAAGATTTTTCACATCCTCTCTTGTTAAAATCTCTTCTGCATATTGTCTAATCAACTCGCTAATATGCGTGCTAATCACAGTCGCAGAATCTACGGCAATATATCCGCGCGTTAATGCCTCATCCTTGCTATCCACGCCATCCACCCAAAGGGCATCGCCATTACTAACAGGGTCTTTTGTAGGAATGCCATCAAGTCCGCTAATTTCCTCGCCTGTGGGATTTAGCACCAAAAATTTATTTACCTCAACCTGCCCACCGCCGATTTTCACGCCTTTTAGGAAAAATTCATAGGTATTTGATGGTAAATCAGGATAGAGCGATGAAATGGAGATTTTAGGGATGACAAATCCATATTGCGAAGCGAAATTCACGCGAATCGCGCGGATTTTCTCCATTAAAGGACTTTCTGGGCTATTTGCGATTTTGACTAATTCAAGTCCGACATTTAGCAGTAGCACATTTTGCCTCAAACGATTATCTATCATATCTTCGTGCTGTTGATTTATCCACCGCTCTTTTGCCTCCATATCGCTTTTGCTTAAAACTTCATTTTTTGCTTCTAATGGCTTTTGCTTGATTATGGGGGCGGTTTGTGGGGATTTTTTAAGTGGCAATATTGCAAAGATTTTATCGCTACCATAGCTCAAAAGATAGCTCATTAGCAAAAATACAAATCCCACAAATCCTAGCGACAAAGTCGGCAGTCCCGGGATTAGCGCGAAAAATACCAAAATCGTCCCCACGATTGCCAAAATCTTGCTATTGCCTAAAAGCTGATTTACTACTCTTTTGGGGAAACTTTGCTCATCGCTTTTTGTGGCGCGTGTGATTACGATACCTGTGGCAGTTGAGACGATAAGTGCGGGGATTTGGCTTACCAAACCATCGCCGATTGTTAAAATCGTAAAAGTCGCCGCACTCTCTGCCAACCCCATACCACGCATAAAAAAGCCGATTAAAAATCCGCCGATGATATTTACAAAAGTTATGATGATTCCAGCAATCGCATCGCCTTTGACAAATTTACTCGCACCATCCATTGAGCCATAAAAATCCGCTTCTTGCGTGAGTGCTTCTCTGCGTCTTTGCGCTTCGTCTTTTTCGATAAGCCCTGAATTTAAATCCGCGTCAATTGCCATTTGTTTGCCCGGCATTGCTTCTAACATAAATCGCGCTTGGACTTCTGCCACGCGGGTTGCGCCATTTGTGATTACCAAATAATTCACAATCACCAAAATGCTAAAAACAATAATGCCGATGACATAATTCCCGCCGACAACGAAATTTCCAAACGCGCTAATTATCTCACTCACATTTTCCGCGCCCAAATGCCCGTTGCTTAAAATCATTCGCGTAGTGGCGACATTTAGCGCAAGACGAAAGAGCGTAACCATAAGCAGTAGCGTAGGAAACGCCGAAAAATCCGTAGGTTTGGCGATATAAAGCCCGATTAAAATGATAAGCACGGATAGTGCGATAGAAATCGTTAGAAAAAAGTCCAATAATGGCGCAGGTAAAGGCACGATAATGATGGCTAAAATCGCCATTATAAAAAAGACGACAATCAAATCTTTGGAGCGAAAAATACTGCCTACAAGCGATTTTACTGCGAATTGATTTTGCGGTGAATTTTGCGCCAAAGCGTCCCCTTAAATTTGTATTGTGAATCTAAAAACGCGGATTTTAGCGAAATTTTGCTTTTATTTTTAAAAAATTTATGAAGTTAATCCCAAATCGCTATGCGAGCCAATATCAAGCAAAATCAAAATAAGCAAATTATCGATTTTTTGATAAATAAGGCAAAGATTTGGGCGGATATGGCACTCTCTAAATGCGCTGTATGCGCCTTTCAGCTTGTGGTCTTTGTGCTTTGCGTCTAAAATCTCGTCATTTGCGAGTTTTTCTACGATACATTTAACATCTTGCAAGGTTTCATCGTCAAATTTTTTAATGGCTTTTTTGTATTTTTTGCCATAGTGAATCGTGTATTTAGTCGCCATTTAAAATATCTTTGTGCATTTGCTCTACATCCGTGTAGCCCTTTATTTTCCCAGCTTTATAATCTCGCACAATCGCGCTAACCTCATCTTCCCACTCTTTTAATATATCCTTATCGCTTTTTTTGACTTTTACCTTTGCGTCCATCGCTCTAAAAAGTGCTTTAAGCGCGGGTAAAAACTCAGCTTTTACATTTTCGGCAACTATTGTCATTTGTGGATTCCTTATATTTTAAAATGCGTGGATTTTACTATAAATTTATTAAATATTTTGCAAAATCTAAGCAAAATTAAAGGATTTTATAGTAAGATTCGCGCTTTTAATTTTATACCAAATTTTAATTATACCAATCACGGAGGTTTGAAATGGCTTTGGATTCGGCGAAAAAGAGTGAGATTATCTCAAAATTTGCGCGAGGTGGCAATGATACAGGCTCTAGCGAAGTGCAAATCGCACTTTTGACAGAGCGAATCACTAGCCTAACAGAGCATTTACGCGCAAACAAAAAAGACCACGCAAGTCGTTTGGGAATGCTAAAATTAGTCGGGCAAAGGCGCAGTCTGCTAAAATATCTCAAAAATACCGATTATGACAAATACGCACAGGTTATCAAAGAGCTAAATTTAAAAGATAAAATCTAAAAATACGCGTAGATTACGGGCAGATTCTGCGTTTTTGCAGAATCTAGCGCAGAATCTAATTAAGATTTGAAGTGCAGAATCTAGCACAATTTTTGCAAATTCGCAGAATCTGCGCTAGATTCTGCGATAAAGATTTTATAAAATTTAGCGTTCGTTAAATTTTAAAAGGTGGATTTGGCGTAAATTTTGAACTGATTTTTATTGTCAAAATAGCAAAAAATATAGTATAATCCGCATTTTTATTGCAAAGGATTTTGATGAGTGGTTATTATGTGCGATTGCCAAAGCTTACCGATTTAACACACCAACAACGCATTGCTGTAAATGATATAAAACCGATTTTTATTAGCGGACTAGCTGGGAGTGGCAAATCTGTGTGTTTGATATATCGCTATATAAATCGCCTAAAAAGTAGCAATGGCGATTCCCCCCCCCCCCCCATTTGCCTATATCACTTATACAAAAACATTAAAAGAATACACAAAGAGCGTTGTTAGGGGAGAAAATTTAAATACAAATGAGATTCATTGTGCTATAAGTTTTTGTGACAAAAATAAGCAAAATTACAAAGAAATCATCATTGATGAAGCGCAAGATTTAGAAATAGATTGGCTTACAACAATCAAAAATAAAGCAGAATCTTTAAGCGTAGGTGCGGATTTTAAACAACAAATCTACAAAAACAGAACCGAAAAAAAACGAACTTGAAAATTTACTCCAAACAAATAATCAATATGAACTTGAAGTTATTTTTAGAAGCACTTTTAATATTTTAAATTTTATCGTTAAAAATTGGCATCCAACGCTTTATACACCAGAGGAGCTTGAATCTTTAAAGCAAAGAAAGATGGGTAGCAAACCTACGCTTTGCATTGGCGTGGATTTTATCTTTGATATTATCAACGATAATGCAAATTCTACAAGCCATAATATTGCTATTTTATGTTATAGTCGAGCAAATGTTGAAAAATATCATAGGATTTTAAAGCAAAAGGATATAAAGCATTCTTATTACTATGCTTTGCTTGTTGATAATAATGGCAAATATGTTAATCCACAATTAAGCTCACTTCATATCACCACTTTTCATTCGGCAAAGGGTTTGGAATTTGATACTGTGATAATCCCAGACTTTGAAAACTATGAAAAATGCTTTGATAAGAAATATAAAAGCGAAACCTTAACACAACGAAAAGCCCTATATGTCGCTATGACAAGAGCAAAGGAAAATTTATATTTGGTTGCAAATACCAAGATAGATTTTTTAAAAGACAGCAATACTTATAAGATTGAAACTAGGCAAAATCCCATAATAGATATTGATGATGAAATCCCATTTTAAAGGATAGAGTATGCAAAAATTTTACTTTTCGATAAAGTCGGTGAATGTGGCGGATTATCTAAACAAAGCAATCATTGAAAACATTATCTTACGCAAAAAACCATTTTGCTTTGATAGCGACAATGTGTGTATAGGCGTTGCATTGAGCGAATCTGAAAAAGATAGCCTAAAATCACTAGAAAATGACTTTTTCTTATACGAATCTCCCTTGCCTTTATCGCGCACAGGGGCGATTATATTTGAAAACAAAGAGCAATTAGAGCAAACGATAGGCACGATAGAATTGCAAACGGCATTTGTTTTAAGAGATATGTGTGCAGTTAAAACATTAGAGAAATTTCATAATTTAGATATTAAAGCGCGCGAATCTAATATGGATAAATTAAAAGAATTTGATAGATATTTGGGTGCGATGGCATTTTTGCGCTATAAAGCAAATGGCGATGAAAATCTGCCCTGCGTTTTTGAATATTTGGATTATTTTTTGGGTAAATCGCAAATGCCTTTTAGAGAGTTTGAGAAAATCAAACCATTTTTAGAAGGCAAAATGCTAATAGATGATGTGCGACATTATGCAGATGAAAATAATCTTAAATATAAAGCGGACTTATTGGGGATGCCACTTAAACAAGATGATGAGTTGATGGATATTTTGGCACAGATTTCATATTATTGTGGCGATGAAGCAAGTAAAAAATTAAGCGATTTATTGCAAGTTGAGCCATATAGATTGCCTAGTGAAAATAAATTTTATTTCGCGCTTGGGTATTTTGTGGGATATAGCAACTTTGCCAAACAAGAATTAAATAAAAAAATCAAATTTGAATTTAATAAATTTGATTTGAGAATCATTGAAAACATATATAGCTTTGTTTGGACGCAGAATCCAAAAACGCAGAATCTGAATAAAGAAATTATTGATTTTATAAAAGATAGTAGTAGGGTTTTTAGTGAGCATCCTAATAATTTATCTATCTATTTACACGACAAAATAAGCGATTCGCAAAGCAAATACAAAGAACAATTAGAAAAGTTAAGCAATGAAATAAACGCCAAAATAGATTCGAATCACTTGCATTTGCAAGAAAAAAATAAAGAGTTAGATTTGAAAATCGATTCAAATCACTTGCAATTACAGGGCGAAATAAATGATTTGCAAAGCAAAGCAGAGAAATTGCAAATCGAAAATGAAAACCTTAAAAAAGAAATAGATTTAAATCATTTGCATTTGCAAGAGCAAAATAAAGAATTAGATTCGAAAATAGATTCGAAATATTTGCAATTACAAAATGAAAATAAAGCATTAAAAGAAACGCTGAAATTAGAAAACGAAACATTAAAAATTGAATTTACAGAAAAAACAGAAAATCTTAAAAAAGAATTAGATTCGAAGCATTCACAATCACAAAGCGAAATCAATAATTTACAAGAGAAAAATAAAGAGTTAGATTCTAAAATAGATTCAAACAACTTGCAATTATTAGACAAAATAAGCAAACTACAAGTTGAAAATACAAACCTTAAAAAAGAATTAGATTCAAATTACTTGCAATTACAAAATGACATAAAATTAAAATCCATTTTAAAAAGAGCATTTAAAGACTTAATCGAATCTATTAAAAGAGCATTCAAAAACTTAATTAAATACACCAAAAGAGCATTTAAAAATTCAATCGAATCTATCAAAAAAGCAATTAAAAAGCTAAAAAATGACTAAAATTTTAAGCGTCCTAAACGCCACTGCTACGCATAATTTGCAAGAATGCTACGAAGAGTTTGAAATTACAAGCAAAGTAGATTTAATGCAAAATAGAGAATCTTTAAGCAAATCTTTTGAAAATCTGCATAAAAATTTGGATTCTTTATACCGCAACGATGCGCATTTGATAGAACTTTTTGCGCGAATCTATTATGAAGTAAATTGCAAGTTTGAATTTAAGTGCATTTATGATTTTTTAAGACGACAAAATCACACAAACAAATGGTTAGATTTTGCTAAAAATGTCATCGACAATCCAAGCGAGTTTCGGGCGCATTTTGAAAATCTTGCAAATCTTTATGATGGGCAAAATATCAGTGATATAAACGAAGAATTTATCTATCTTTATCTAAAATATTTTGAAAAGTCCAATAATCAATCTTTATTGCAATCGTTGTGGCAAAATTGCGATGAAAAGTCGCATTTGGCGACTTATTTGGTGGAGATTTTGCAGAATCTACCAAATGATTATATCACCGCAAGAAATGCGCTATTACAAGCATTTGATAGCGAATCTAAAATCATCGCGCAAAATATCAAAATCACAATCGAATCTAGCGATTATGCGACTTCTTTAAGGCAGATTCGCCATATAAATTTTGATAAAATTTTAGATTATTGCAAGAAAAATAAAACTAAATGCGATTTGGGGCGTGGCAAAAAAATTTTGCAAAATCCAAATGAGCTAATTTGCTATTTAGGCATTTTTGGACTAATGCACCAAATAAAACTAAATGCAAGTTTTAAAACTCTATGCAATGCTGTGAATCTAAATGATAAAAATATCAATATCATCGATTATGGTTGCGGACAGGCTTTGGGTAGTTGCGTGTTTTTAGATTTTATAAACAATCACAATCTAAATGCCAAAATAAATCACATAATTCTCATAGAGCCTTCAAGTGTGGCGTTATCAAGGGGGATTTTACATTTAAATCTACTTGGCATTAGCGAAAATCAAATAAGGGCGTTTAATAAAGGCTTAGATGATATAAAAATAAGAGATTTAGAACTGATTGGGCAAAATATAACTTTACATATTTTTTCTAATGTGTTGGATTTGACGAATTTTAGGCTAGATAGAGCGTTTTATGATAAGATTTCAAGCGCAAATAAGGGGCAAAATATATTTATTTGCGTAAGTCCGCCTTATAATAATACGCAAGTAAGGTTAGATTTATTCTATCAACATTTCAAAGAAAACTACAATGCAGAGCTAATTTCGCACAATAAAAACGATATATTTGATAACAAATATCATCGCGCTATTAAGCGATATGAATATATATTTCAATGTAATTTATAAGGGAGAAAAATATGAGCGATAAACCTACTGAACCTATAATCATTTCAGCTTCACGCGCAACGGATATTGCAGGATTTTTTGGCGATTGGTTTGTGGATAAATGGCAAAAGGGCGAATGTAAATGGAAAAATCCATTTAAAGGCACTAATAGTGAGCGTGATACAATCTCTCTTAAAAAAGCTCGTGCGGTGGTGTTTTGGAGCAAGTATCCGCAAAACTTTTTCAAACATTTGGATTTTGTCAAAGAAAATATACCCATTTTTTATTTTCAATATACGCTAAATGATTATGATAAAAATATCGAGCAGAATCTGCCAAATCTAAATAAGCGTATAGAATGCTTTAAAAATTTAAGTGAGCAAATCGGCAAAGATAGGATTATTTGGCGTTTTGACCCGCTAATTTTAAGCGATGAAATATCGTTGCAAAATTTGCTTGAAAAGATAGAATTTATCGGCGATGAGCTAAAAAATCACACGGAAAAATTTGTATTTTCTTTTTTGGATATTTATGGTAAAACGGGGCGAAATATGCACAAAGCAGGTATAAAATACATAGAATGGAATGCTGAATCGATGAATGAATTTGCACAAAAATTAAGCGAACTTAAAAGTAAAAAAGGCTGGAATTTTACGATTAGCACTTGCGCTGAAAAGATAGATTTGGCTAAACATAACATTACTCACAATAAATGTATAGACGATGATTTGATTTTAAAGTTACTTAAACAAAAAATAGAAAAGCAAGGCGATTTTGTAAAAGATTGTGATAAAGAGCTTTTAGATTATCTTGGGTGGGAATATGATACGAATCCTAACAATCAAAAAGAGCAGAGTTTTCCTGAATTTCAAAATCAAGACGAAAAATTTAAGAAAATCTCCAAAAAAAATACAAAAGACAAAGGGCAACGCAAAGAATGCGGGTGCATTGCAAGCAAAGACATAGGCGCGTATAACACTTGCCCCTTTGGGTGCGTGTATTGCTATGCAAATGATAATTTAGAGACACCAAAGGCAAATTTTAAAAATCACAATCCACAAAATGCGAGTTTGGAGGCAAACTAAATGGCATTTTTGAGCGAATAAAAAATTCGTTGTTTTGATAGCAAAAGCGCAGACTTTGGGCGTGGAGCATTAGGCGATTTGCCCCAAAGATTTGCGTTCGCGCTTCGCCGTTGATTTTGCCATCCAAAAAATCCCGCGCATTTTTGTCATCCACGCCATAAAGCATCTCGCCTACGATTCTATGCCCGATATGCGCCAAATGAGCGCGAATCTGATGTGTGCGCCCTGTGAGTGGCATAATCTTTAAATGCGTGATATTTCGCGCCGAATCGTAATGCAGAATTTTTATCGCGCTTTGGGCGAATCTGCCGTTTTTGTCAATGCAAGTGCGAATGCCTAAATCCACGCCTTTTTGCCCGTCTTTGAGTGGCAAATTTATGATAAAATCTGCATCTTGTGGGCAATTTGGTCTTGGGTATTCATTTGAATTATTTTCGCATAAAACTGCGCTCGATGGACGAATCAGTCCTATCTTGCTTGTTTCACGCGAAAATAATCCAAAGCAACACCGCAATCTCTTCGATTGTTTATTTTTCGCATTAGATTCTGCGTTAATTTCGTCATTGCGAGATTCGGCGATAGCCGAATCGTGGCAATCTATGTTAGATTCTGCGTTTTTTGTGCGATTCGCAGAATCTAATTCATTATAATTTGCAAATTTTACATTGTTAATATTTTGCGGATTCAACCCACCCCCTAAATCCCCCTCCGCAAGGGAGGGGGAGAATTTAGATTTTTCAACTCGCCCAAAAACCACTGCAAGATAGTTTTTTTCAACTTCGCGCATTTCAAAATGTCGCTTTAAAATCACTTCGCTTTTTTTGTTTTTTGACACTATCACAAGTCCGCTAGTCTCGCTATCAAGGCGATTTATGGGATTTGCATTTGCGCCCAAATGAAAGCGAATACTATCAAGCAAACTTGCGTGAGAAAATCGCCCCTTTGGGTGCGTAAGAAGTCCCGCAGGTTTGTCAAACACCGCAAAATCCGCCGTTTCAAAAATGGGCTTTAACTCTGTCGCCTCCGCCCTAAAATGATTTACAATAATTTCGCTACTCAAAAATCCCGCTTTTTGGCTAAATATCGCACCATTGCATTCAACTCTGCCTTTGTCAATCATCTTTTGCGCTTCTTTGTGCGTGATTTTTAGCGTTTGTTGCAAAAAGATTGTCGCCTTTTTGGGCGAATCAAGCGTGAATTTTTCGCGGATAAAGGGCATTATTTTAATAATAGTCGCATTAAATCTAGCGCGTTTCTGCGGTGTGAGAGCGCGTTTTTGACTTCGCTTGGGAGTTCGGCAAGTGTTTTGTCAAAGCCATTTGGGACAAAAATTGGGTCATAGCCAAAGCCGTTTTGTCCGCGAATCTCGGTTATGACTTTGCCATTTAAAAAGCCGTGAGTGGTAAGTGCGATTGTCTCTTTGCTGTCATTGCTAGATTCTGCGATTTTGATGTGATTCGCAGAATCTGCGAGTTTTTTCGTCATTGCGAGATTTTGCGTAGCAAAATCGTGGCAATCTATGTTAGATTCTGCGATTTTCGTTTGATTCGCAGAATCTAGCGCAGAATCTGCAACATTTTCGCCATTTTTTAAATCAGTTTCGCTAGTTTTTTCTCGCAAAAAGGGCTGCACCCCCCTCCCGCTCCCCCCGACTTCATTTAAATTGTGTTCCCAAAAAGCAGCCGCTTTTTCGCTTTTAGGGGGAGTGCCTCGCTTTTCCGCTTCTAGCAAAAAATCGGCACTCGCACTACTGCTCGTTTGAAACCGATTTTTTGCACCACGAAGCGGGCGAGTTTTGGGTGCTTCGCACGATTGATTTTTAAATATTTCACAACACGCTACGCACGATACAAATTTCGCCCTTGATTCACTTAAATTTCGTGCTTTTAGCTCGTTAATCAATCGCGCAATATTTTCACTATCGCTTGAATCTACCCACCCCCTAACCCCCTCCGCAAGGGAGGGGGAAATCTTGGAATTGCCCTTCGTAAGGGAGGGGGAACAAACTGATTTGCCATCCACAAGGGAGGGGAAAAGTTTGAAATCGCCATCCAAAATGGAGGGGGAAAGTTTGGAATTGCCCTCCGCAAAGGCGTGGAAATCCATAAAATTTTTTGGCAAATTCGCAAATCGTGCCGAAAAAATATTTGGCATTCCGTGTAGCGCATCCACGCAAATCCCGCTATCCTCTGCCATCAAAACCACTTTTTTCTCCCCAAATTCGCGCAAAATCGCAGAATCTAAATGCGCCAAATTTATCATTTTTTTGTGTAGCGCACTTACTTTTAGCACCGCATTTTCCGCGAAACTGCTTCCATTTTCCACCACCTCAAAAGCATCCATAAACTCCGTATAAATCCGCACTTCCGCATCCGCAAAAATCGCTTTAATCTCCCGTGCCTTGTGCAAATTTCCGCTAAAAAATATGATTATCATAAGTTAATCCCAAAAATTCAAAAATTTTTGTAAAATTATGCCCCAAAAATTCATAAAATTTCACATTAAAATTTAAGGTTTGCCAATGTTTAAAATCACCGCTTCGCTCTCAATCATCGCCGCACTGCGCTTTTTTGGACTTTTTGTCGTAATGCCGACTTTGGCACTTTTTGTGCAGGATTTTGGCGTAAATAGCGCGAGTGTCATAGGCATCGCAATTAGCGCGTATGCGGTTAGTCAAATCATCTTTCAAGTGCCATTTGGCATTTTGGGAGATAAGTTTCAAAAGCGCGCGGTGATTACCTTTGGACTTTTGATTTTTGCGGTGGGCTCGATAATCTGCGCCTTTGCTACGAGTATTGAAATGCTGATTTTTGGGCGGATTTTGCAAGGTGCAGGGGCGATTGGAAGCGTGATTAGCGCAAATATCACGGATTTGATTAGCGAAGAGAAGCGTGGCGGGGCGATGGCGTTTATGGGCGTTTGCATTTTTATAAGTTTTATTGTTGCGATGATTTTAGGAAGTGCGCTTGGTGCGCGGTATGGGACGGACAAGCTATTTTTGCTAACGGCGTTTTTATCGCTAATTGCCATTATTCCGCTTTGGGTGCTCGTGCCAAAAAGTCCTAATTTACGCTACTCTACACCAAAAAGCAATCATTTTGCCCTGCTTTGCGATAAAAACTTGGCATTGCTAAATGTTAGTATCGCAGTGCAGAAGTTTTTGATGAGTTTTGCCTTTGTGATTATCCCTGTGATGCTTATTTCGCACTTTGGAATGGATAAAAATGACATTTGGAAAGTGTTTAGTTTAAGCGCGGTGCTGGGACTTTTCGCACTGCCACCAAGTATGATAATCGCAGAAAAAAAGAAGCTGCCAAAGGAAGTTTTGCTTTTTTCAATCGCGCTTTTTGGCGTGGCATTTGCACTGATTGGCATTGGCGATGGTGGAAAGTCGCTTTTTACCTACGCAGTGGGGGTTGTGGCGTTTTTTTGTGCGTTTTGTATCTCTGAGCCGATTTTGCAGAATCTCGCTTCAAAATACCCCAAAATCCAAGATAAAAGCGTCTCGCTAGGCATTTTTACGACTTTTGGATATTTGGGTTCGTTTTTGGGCGGAGTTTTGGGCGGATTTATCATCGATAAATTTAATTTTGTGCTTGTAATTTGGGTGGTAATAATAGCGATTGCGCTGTGGTTTGTGGCGTTTTTGGCACTAAAAAATCCAAAAAATTCGCAGAATCTCTATGTGAAAATCTCATCGCAGATAAAATCAATCGCCGAAATCAACGCAATGCAGGGCGTTTTGGAAAGTTATGTGAATGAAAATGAAAATTTACTCATTGTGAAATTTGATAATACGATAATTAAAAAAGAGGCGTTAGAGGGGGCGATTTTGCGGTAGATTCTGCGAATTAGATTCTGCGCTAAATTCGTCATTGCGAGACTTGCTTGCAAGTCGTGGCAATCTAGATTCTGCGATTTTCACATATTTTTCGCAGAATCTGCGCTCATTTATTTACATTAAAAAAAATATTGTATAATGCCAAATTTTATTTTTAGATTTTTGCAAAAATTCTCAAAAATTTCTCAACACGGGGGCGATGGTGCTAAAAGAAATAGCCAAAACGACAGAATTACATTTGATGAACGAAGTGCAGTTTTTGTGCTTTTTGCTTGAAAACGAGGGCGAATTATACGCGACAAATGTCTTTAAAGTGCGCGAAGTGGTGCATTACACGGACACTCTCACAAAAACAGAGGGCGAGGATAATGATGTGGTGCTTGGATTTATCACAATGCGGGGCGAATCTATACCATTGCTTGATTTGCGTAGGTGGCTGTATTTTGACCCGAAGGATAAATTAAAGGATTTGCACGATTTTGCGGTGGATTCAGAGCAGTATCTCATAATAATTTGCGATTTTAGTGGCTACACCGTGGGCTTGCGGATACATTCGGTAAAGCGAATCATTCAGCGAAGCTGGGATGAAGTCGTCACAGGCAGTGAATACGGCTTCCAAAAGGATGGCAAAGTCGTGGCGACTACGAAATTTGATGATGGCAAAATCGTGCAGATTTTAGATGTGGAGAAAATGTTAGGCGAGATTTTCCCTATGGTGCGCGACCAAGAGAGCCTTGATATGCAGACAATCACGCGCATTGATAGCAATAAAATTGTCCTTTTGGCAGAAGATTCTAGCTCGGTGACAAAGTCTATGCAGCTTTTGCTTGAAAAGCTAGGACTGCGCTATTATTCATTCCCAAATGGCAAAGAATTGCTAAATTATCTCCGCAATGAGCGAAGTTTAGATACCATCGGTGCGATTATCACGGACTTAGAAATGCCTGTGGTAAGTGGCTTTGAGGTGTTAAAGCAAATCAAAGAGAGCGATGAATACAAGCATTTGCCCGTGATTGTGAATACTTCGATGAGTAGCGAGTCAAATATCTCTCTTGCAAAGTCGCTAAAAGCGGACGCATTTTTAACAAAACTAAAACCTGTGGAGTTAGAGTTTGAACTGCGTCAAGCACTTGGCGTCCCACTTTAAATTCAATAAAAAGGCGGATTATGCGGACAAAATTATGTGGCGAAGTTAGCGAAAATGACATTGGCAAAGAAGTGCGCCTTTGTGGGTGGTGCAACTCATATCGCAATCACGGAGGCGTGGTGTTTATTGACTTGCGCGATTTTAGCGGTGTCGTGCAATTAGTTTTTGATTTAAATTGCAAGGATTATGAGAGTGCTGGGGGCATTAGAGATGAATTTGTGCTATCCATTAGTGGCAAAGTCCGCGCACGGGGCGCAGGATTAGAAAATCCAAAGCTAAAAACGGGCAAAGTTGAAGTTGTAGTGGAGCAACTCACAATCGAAAACAAAAGCAAAACGCCACCAATCGAAATAGGCGCAGAATCTACAAGCGAAGAGTTAAAGCTAAAATATCGCTATTTGGATTTGCGCTCTCAAAAAAATTACGACACTTTCGCGCTTCGCTCTAAAATAGCCATAAAAACGCGCACTAGTTTAGAATCTATGGGCTTTTTAGAAGTCGAAACGCCCATTTTGACAAAGGCAACACCAGAGGGCGCAAGGGATTTTTTAGTCCCTAGTAGAATCTACAATGGCGAGTTTTTCGCGCTCCCGCAAAGTCCGCAGCTTTTTAAGCAACTTTTGATGATGAGCGGATTTGATAGATATTTTCAAATCGCAAAATGCTTCCGCGATGAGGATTTGCGCGCAGATAGGCAACCTGAATTTACGCAAATTGACATTGAGATGAGTTTTTGCGATGAAAATGCCGTGATAGAAGTCGCTGAGAAACTTTTGAGCGATATTTTTGGCGCGTGTGGGCATAAGATTAAGACGCCATTTCCACGAATGGATTACAACGAAGCGATGGAGAAATATGGTAGCGATAAGCCAGACTTGCGATTCGCACTCCCGCTTTGCGATGTGGGCGAGTTTTTTAGCGATTCAACTAATGAGATTTTTAAAAATATCGCAGGTGATTTGAAAAAAAATCGATTCAAAGCACTAAAAATCCCAAATGGGAACAATATTTTTACGCGCAAAATGTTAGATGAAATGGAGGATTTTGTCCGCAAATTTGGCGCAAAAGGTTTGGCATATATTCAAGTTAGACAGGGAGATTCGCAAGTGCGAAGTGAAAATGGCGCGCTAGAAATAAAGGGTCCCCTAATGAAATTTGTTGCCGAATCTAAGCGCGAATCTTTTAAAAAAGCATTAGATTTAAAGGACGGCGATTTGGTGTTTTTTGGCGCGGGTGAGGCAAAAATCGTGTTGGATTATATGGGACGATTGCGCCTAAAATGTGCTGAGATTATGAAACTAATCGATAAAGATGAGCTAAATTTCCTTTGGGTGGTGGATTTTCCTATGTTTGAGTTTGATGATGGGCGATATTACGCGCTTCATCACCCTTTCACAATGCCAAAAGGGCTTGAATCTGGCAATCCGTTAGAGATGACAAGTCGCGCCTATGATGTCGTGCTAAATGGCTTTGAGTTGGGTGGTGGGAGCATTAGGATTCACAAAAATGAGATTCAGCAAAAAGTCTTTGAGATTTTAGGCATTAGTGAGAGTGAGGCGAAAAATAAATTTGGCTTTTTGCTTGAAGCATTGCAATATGGTGCGCCACCGCACGGAGGCATTGCGATTGGCTTTGATAGGCTAATAATGCTACTTACCAAACAGCCTAGCATTCGCGATGTCATCGCATTTCCCAAAACGCAAAAGGCGATTTGTCCGCTAACAAGCGCACCTAGTAGCGTCCCTGATGAGCAGTTAAAAGAGTTAGGCATAAGAGTGCGAGAAAAAGCAAAATAAAAAACGGAGGTAAAAAATATGAAAAAATTGTTTCTAATAATCGGTGCGCCGGGCTCTGGCAAAACCACAGATGCGCAAATCATCGCGCAAAATAATGGCGATTTTATAAAGCATTATTCTACGGGCGATTTGTTGCGCGAAGAAGTAGCAAAAGAGACGCCACTTGGCAAAACGATTGACAAATACACTTCAAAGGGCAATTTAGTCCCGCTTGAAATTGTCGTAGATACGATTGTAAATGCGCTGAAAAATTCGCCCAAAGATACGATTCTAATTGATGGCTATCCGCGCTCTGTGGAGCAAATGGAGGCATTAGACAAAGTGCTAAAAGCGCAAAGTGAAATTGCGCTAGTAAGCGTTATCGAAGTTGTGGTTAGCGAATCGGTGGCGTTTGATAGGGTTATCGGTAGGGCGCGTGGGAGCGATGATAATGCGGAGGTTTTCAAAAATCGTATGAAGGTGTATTTAGAGCCACTAGCGCAAATAAAGGCGTTTTATGAAAATCTTGGCATTTTAAAGCAAATCAATGGTGAGCGCACAATCGATGAGATTGTCGCGGAAATGGAAGCGTTTATCAAAAGTAAGGCGTGAGATTTATGGCAAATGAATCCACGCCGTCATTGCGAGATTCGCAACGCGAATCGAAGCAATCCACAAAAAATAAAAAAATGGATTGCCACGATTTGACTTCGTCAAATCTCGCAATGACAAATCAGAGTAGATTCGCAGAATCTACATTTAAATTTCAACAAAAAGGACAAAAAAATGGATTTAAGTAAATTGACTTATGGTGGCAAAGATTTCGTAAATGCGGTGATTGAAATCCCTTATGGTTCAAGCGTGAAATACGAAGTCGATAAGGACACAGGCGCGATTATGGTGGATAGAGTAATGTATAGTGCGGTTTATTATCCCGCAAACTACGGCTTTATCCCGCAGACTTTGGCTGATGATGGCGACCCTATGGATATTTTGGTGCTAAATCAATATCCACTTCAAGCAGGAAGCGTCATCAAATGTCGCATTATCGGCGTTTTGATTATGGAAGATGAAAGCGGAATGGACGAAAAACTTTTGGCACTACCCACCGAAAAAATTGACCCAAGTTACAGCAATATAAAGGATTTTAGCGATTTAAGTGAGCTTTCATTAAATCGAATCAAAAATTTCTTTGAGACTTACAAAATGTTAGAGCCAAACAAATGGGTAAAGCTAAAAAACTTCGAGGGCAAGGCAAAAGCGATTGAGATTTTAGAAAAATCCATCAAAAATTACAAAGTGTAAGATTTTGTGGCGATTCGTGGATTTTGGATTCGTGGCAAATGTGTGGCGATTCGTGGCAGATTCGCAATAGATTTGTGGCGGATTCGTAGCGTTTTGTGGCAAAGATTTGATTAGATTTGCAGGTGATTTATGGATTCAAGCATATCATTTGAACGCGCACTTTTAGCCTCAATCCTTTACAATCCCAATATTTTTGGCGAGATTGAAAGCGAGTTAGATTCAAGCGACTTTTCTTACGAGCAAAATGGCGCGGTTTTTGCCACGATGAGCGAACTTTACAAGGCTGACTTGCCGTTAGATAACAACTACATTTTGACGCGCTGTGGCAAAAAAGGCAAGGATTTAGAAAACTTTAAGGCAAATTTTTTAGAGATTGTCGCAACAAGCGCGATTGTGGATATTAAGGGCTACATAAGCGAAATTCGCAATATCGCCTTAAAGCGCAAATTGCATTCTTTGGCAATTTGCATTCAAGAAAAAAGCAAAGAAAATGCGATGAGCTCCGCTGAAATCATCGACAATATCGAAAAAGAAGTTTTCAAATTAGAATCCAAAAGCCACACGGGCGATTTTAGGGACTCGCATAGCGTTGTCGCCTCTACGCTTGATTATATGCACGAAAATAAGGCGTCAGGCAATCAGATTCAAGGCATTAGCACGGGATTTAAATACTTGGATATGACGACAAATGGCTTTAAAAAAGGCGAACTCATCGTCCTTGCCGCGCGTCCGGGTATGGGCAAAACGGCGTTTGCGCTAAATGCGATTTTGCCGACATTGAAGCGCGATGAAGCAGTGGCGTTTGTGAGCCTTGAAATGGGCGCAGAACAGCTAATGCTACGCATCTTTGCTATCGAATCAAATATCCCTTTGCAAACGCTAATTAGCGCAAATCTAAGCGACAATGAATGGCAATATTTGCAAAGCATTAGCACAAAAATTGCGACAGAGTGGCGATTGCACATCGAAGATGGCGCGAATCTAAACATCTCCGCGCTAAAATCCAAAATCCGCCGTCTTATGCTAAAAGAGCCAAAACTCACCCTTGTGGTGATTGATTATTTGCAGATTATGAGTGGTGTGGGGAGCAAGGATAGGCATTTGGAAATCGCTGAAATCTCGCGTGGGCTTAAAAATCTAGCCCGTGAGTTAGGAATCACAATCATCGCTTTAAGTCAGCTAAATCGTATGCTTGAATCGCGCGATGACAAACGCCCAATGCTTAGCGATTTGCGCGAATCTGGCGCAATAGAGCAGGACGCTGACATCGTGCTATTTCTCTATCGTGGGCAAATTTATGACATTCGCGACCAGCGCAAACGAATGGAGGACGCCAAAAAAAACGGCAAGGAATTTAAAGAGGCACTCATCGTGGAGGGGGAGAGCGAGGAAGTGGAGCTAATCATCGGCAAACACCGCAACGGCGAGTTAAAGACGATTAAGATTATGATGTTTCCCAAATTTACGCGTTTTGTGGATAAGGATTTGCGCGTTGAGGGCGAGCAAATGCCTACAAAGATGATTGATGGGGATGAAAATTTGGATATGCCGTTTTAGATTCTGCGCTAGATTCTGCGATTCGCACGAAATTTCGCAGAATCTCGCAAAAAAATCGCAGAATCTTGCGATGACGGACAAAAATACCCCACTTCGTCATTGCGAGGCGCACGAAGCAAAGCGAGTGCAACGAAGCAATCCAAAAAAATAAAATGGATTGCCACGATTTGCTTCGCAAATCTCGCAACGACAGAAAGTAATGCAGATTCTACGTTTTTCTCAAAATTCAGCAGAATCTAGCGTGAAAAATCACAGAATCTAAAAATTCCCCCTCCCTTGCGGAAGGGGATTAAGGTGGTGGATAAATTTAATACAATTCGCAGAATCTCGCGATGACAAAAATTTTATTAGATTCTGCGTTTTTCACAACTTTCGCAGAATCTCACAAAAAATCGCAGAATCTCGCAATGACAGACAAAAACACTCCACTTCGTCATTGCGAGGCGAATCGCAAGATTCGCCGAAGCAATCCACAAAAAAATTAGTCGCGCAAAGCGCAACCGAATCTCGCCCGCTTCGTGGTGCAAAAAATCGGGAGCAAGGGTGCAGTAGTGCCACCCGCCGATTTTTTGCTAGAAGCGGAAAAGCGAGGCACTCCCCCTAAAAGCGAAAAGCGGCAGCTTTTGGCGAGTAGGGGGAGCGGGGAGGGGGGTGCAGCCCTTTTGCGAGAAAAATCGAGCGAATCTAATCCAAAAAACGGCGAAAATCTCGCAGATTCTGCAAATGAAACGAAAATCGCAGAATCTATTTTAAATTGTCATATGGTTGCTTCACTGCGTTTGCAAATCCTACGGATTGAGCGAAGCGAAATATCTCAAAACATAGATTCTTCGCTTCGCACTTCGTGCTATGCTCAGAATGACAAAATGGATTGCCACGATTTGACTTCGTCAAATCTCGCAAAAAATCAAAAAATTCGCAAATCTCGCGATGACAAAAATCTATTAGATTCTGCGTTTTTCACAAAATTCGCAGAATCTCCCACATTTCGCAGAATCTGCGTAGATTCTGCACTTAAATTCAAAAAAAAAAAAAAAAAAAAACGATATCTTTTAGCATTTTTTAATAAAATATCAAATCAAAATTCCCAAACAAAAAAGGCGTAAAAATGCTAAATAATCTAAATATCAAATCAAAAATTGTGATTTTGGTTGCGTTGCCACTTGTGGCGATGGCGATTTTAATGGCGATTTTGCTTTTGCGAAATTATGACGCGCTAAAAAATGACAGGCAGTTGCAAACGCAAATCGCCATTTCTACCAAGCTCTCCGCCCTTGTGCACGAATTGCAAAAAGAGCGGGGTTTGAGTGCGGGATTTATATCAAGCAAGGGGGCGAGTTTTGGCGGTGAGCTACGCTCCCAAAGACAGCTAACTGACAAGGCATTTGCGGATTTTAGCGCGAGTGTGGATGGCGCAAATTTAAGCGCGCAACACAAAAACTTGCTAAATGATGGATTTAGCGCACTAAAATCGCTAAATGCCACACGAAAAAGCGCAGATTCTACGCTAGATTCTGCGAATGCGCCCTTGCAAAGCATTATTAGCTACTACACAAGCACGATTGCAAGTCTGCTCCACACCATCGTAGAATCCACAAAGTTAGTAAATGAAAGTGCCACCACCTTGCAAATGATAAGTTATATGAATTTTTTTGTATGGCAAAGAAAGTGCGGGATTAGAGCGCGCAACGGGCAATGCGATTTTTGCGGCAAATGCCCCCGCGAATGCGGTGCAATATGAAACTTTCATCAGCCTTTTAACAAAGCAAAAGGTGCATAATGACGTATTTTTGGACTTTGGCGATGAAAAAAGTGTGGATTTATTTAGCGAGGTGCAGAAGTCAAAAAGCACTAAAAAAGTCGATGAACTGCGTAACGCATTGAAGCGAAACTATCTAAAAGGCGATTATGGCGTCCCTGCGAAGCTGTGGTTTGATACCATCACACAAAAAATCGACTTGCTAAAAAATATCGAGGATAATATCGCAAATAACCTCCAAAGCGCACTTTTAAGCAAAACGCAAAATCAGCAAAATTATTTCTATAAAATTTTGGCACTTGCAATCATCGTGCTTGTGGCGACAATCGCGCTTTGCGTGATGATTACCAAAAATATTTTGCAAAATTTAGAGAATGTGAATGCCAAACTACATTTCATCATCACAAACAAAGCGATAAATGAAAAAATCACCATAAATTCGCACGATGAAGTCGGCAAAATGGCAGATTCAGTGAATACATTTTTGCGCTACATAAATGATATTTTTGCAAAGATTTTTGGTGCGATTCGCCAAAATCAAAGCGTAGCGGAGGCGTTAAATAAGATTTCAGAAAATATCAAGGCAAAAATCGCGCAAGTGCAGGGCATTAGCGAACATAATACCGCGCTAGGTGCGACTTCTCGCGCAAATATCGATAAAAGCATAGAGTTATCAAATTTGGCAAAAGATGAATTGCAAAAAGTGCTATCAACCGCAGGGCAGACGCAAAAAACAATCCAAACCATCAGCAAAGAGATTTTATCAAACGCAGAAAACGAAAAAAGCAATGTTGAGAAAATACAAGGACTTGCAAACGAAGCAAAGAGCATAAAAATCGTGCTAACTTCAATCACAGAAATCGCCGAGCAGACGAATCTTTTGGCACTAAATGCGGCGATTGAGGCGGCACGCGCAGGTGAGCACGGGCGTGGATTTGCGGTGGTGGCGGATGAAGTGCGAAAGCTAAGCGAGAAAACAAGCAAATCCGTAAATGAAACAGGCGTGGTGATAAATGCGATTTTGCAGTCCATTAGCGATGTTATCGAAGATATGGAGCAGAGTTTTGAAAAAATGGAGAAGTTATCCGCAGATTCTGCGATTATGCAAGAAAATATCGCAAATCTCTCAAATATCATAAACACCGCAATCGCCCAATTCGCGCAATCCCAAGAGATAGCAAATAAAGTAAATGATAGCATTTCAAATCTCATAAATAACGGCATTGCGATTGATTCAAATATCAATGAGCTAGCGGATATTAGCAAAAAATGTCAAGAGACTTCTAGCGATTTGGAGGCAAAGAGCGATGATTTGAATAAGGCACTAAGCGAGTTTAGGATATAGCCCGATAAGCGAGTTTAGTATATAGCGCGATAATCGCCATCGCCAAAAGAATGGCAAAAATAGCGCAAAACGCAAACAAAGCGCACTCCGCCATCGTGCCAAACTTCAAACTTGGGATTAGATACCATCCATCGCTGTAAAGTTCGATTAAAGATTGTTGCACCGCGCTAAAACTCGCCCCCTGCGGTGGCATAGGATAATCCACGCCACAATCCCCACTTGGCGCAAAAATACTTGGCAGCCACCTATCAAGCGGCACTCCAAAGTCAAACTGCGCCCTAAAAGCGCACCCCGCAGTGCCAAAAATTTCATCGCTGCGAAGCGCGTCATAAATCGCATTTAGTTTTATGCTAAACATCATCCCGCGCACCGCGCCAAAAATCGCCACAATGTAGGCGATGATTTTTAAAAAAAGATTCTGCGGATTTAATAGCGCAAATGCCCCGCCAAGCGCAACCACCAAAAACGCATAGCGAATATACACGCACAGAGCGCAAGGGCGCATAAATAAATAATATTGCAAAAAATGCGCAAATGCCACAAGTCCCACGCAAAGCACAATCAAAATCCCCCAAAAAATGCGAGTATTTTGGAGGCGATAAAGATTGTGGGGAAGATTGTGCGTGGTTTGGGGAAACTCGCGTTTGAGATTCTGCGAATTTTGGAAAATATTTGGATTTTGTGGGTTTGGGGGAATATTGAGATTCTGCGAATTTGGCGGAATGTTTGAATTTCGCAGAATCTTTAAATTTTGCAAATCACAAATTCTCTTTATTTTCTGCAAATTTCGCAGAATCTGCCCTAAAAATCCACCCATCGCAGAATCTCCATAAGTTTAACTCTTGCAAATTTACACTTCGCAGAATCTAAATAAGATTCTGCAAATGTCCGCAAAATCGCAGAATCTACGCATTATTTTTCAAGCAATATGTTGATTTTATCCACCAAATCCTGCGCGGATTTTATGGCACTTGCGAGAATTAAATACTTGCCATTTACCACAAATGCGGGGATTCCCTGCACTCTTGCCGCCTCATATCCCGCCTCCCACGCTTTTAGCAAAACTATCACTTTTTGATTTTGTAGCGCGTTTTTAAAGTCTTTTTCCGCAATCCCACTTGCTTTAAGTCCGATTTGCAAAAACTTCTCCCTATCAAACTGCGTCCTTTTCTCGTGATACTCGACAAAATACGCACTTTTTGCCCTATAAAACGCAGAATCTGCGCTAAAAATCGAAACGCCATCCGCTTCATCTTTTATCATCGCCACCGCCAAAACTTCGCTTGTGACTTTCTCATCATCATTTCGCCATAAATGATACGCCTTAAAAACCGCATCTTTGGGGAGCGCGCGGGCGATTTGCGGTGTGATTTTTTCATATTTGTAGCAAAAAGGACAGGCATAGTTAAAAATCTCAATGACGGACTTCTCCGCGCCTAAAATGGGCGTTTTTAGCGTTTCATAATCCACGCCCTCCCTTAATTCCACGCCAAAGCAAAACACGCTAAATAAAAAAATCGCAAATATCTTTCTCATATTTTCTCCAAAATCCTTATTTCTCGCAGTTTCAACCCCACTAAAACAAACATACATTTTAGCACCAAAATCGCAAATGCCGCGATGATTAAAATGATAAAAAATATCCCAAGCGAGACTAGCAAACTCCCGCGCACCACGAAAAACGCAAAGAAAAATCCAAAGCACAGCGCAATGCCTAAAATCGCGCCAATCAGCATTTCGATGATAATGCCGATGCTTTTTAGATTGTATAAAAATGCTTCGTTTTTAAGTAAAATCGCAGAATCTGCGGTGGATTCTCCCGCAGAATCTAGCGCAAAATCGCCATTAGATTCTGCGTTTTTCGCAGAATCTCGCCGCTTTTTAATGCGATTCTTCATCTAAAATAATCGCACCAGCAAGATAAACATAAGTCAAAATCATAAAAATAAACGCCTGCAAAATCCCCATAAATGTAAGTATCGCAAACGCCGGCAGTGGCGCAACCCACGGCACTAGCATTAGCATCACAAGTAAGAAAATATCATCGCCCTTAATGTTGCCAAAAAGCCTAAAAGAAAGCGAGATTATGCGCGAGAAATGCGAGATAATTTCTACGGGGAACATTAGCGGGGCGAGTGCTTTTAGCGGTCCCATAAAATGCCCAAAATAGTGCGCAAATCCATTTTTGCGAATGCCCTCAAAATGGTAGTAGAAAAACACAATCAGCGCAAGTGTCAGCGTAAAACTCCAGCTTGAACTTGGTGCTTCAAAGCCCGGGATTATGCCAATCATATTTGCCAAAAAGATGATAAGTGCCAAAGTCGCGGTGAGCGGGATATATTTTCGCGCGAGCTTTTCGCCGATGGCGTCCTTTGCGAAAAATATGATACCGCCCAAAAACGCCTCCGCGACATTTTGCAAACCGCTTGGCACGAGCTCCAAACGGCGTGTGGCGAGTTTAGCGATGATGAGTGCGAGTAAAAATGTAAGCACCGTGTAAAATCCGATGATAAAGTCGTGATTAGAGTTTATCGTCCCTGCGAAAGTCCAAAGTCTGCTGTCTAATCCCATTTCCAAGTCCTTTTTGATGATTTTAAAAGGCGCATTTTACATTTATTTTTCTAAAAAATGCAATAGTTTCTAAAAAATCTCCGCTAGATTCTGCGAAAATTACCAAAACGCGCAGAATCTAACGCAGATTCTGCGATTTTGTTAGATTCTGCGATTTTGCCACAAATTCGCAGAATCTACATTTTGCACTTCATTTCTTTGTAATATTGAAACGCCTCTAATAGCATATCGCAATCGCCCTCTTTTGGTCGCCAGCAAAGCAGATTCTGCGTTTTGGAAATATCGATAATATATTGCTTATCCGCAATGGCAAACTGCTCTTTATACATCAGCGCCGCACCGCAAAATTCTAACGCACTCAAAATGCACTTAACGCCTCGCCCCCAGGTTGGCAAAAGAATGCTTTTTGAGTCGCCCTGCTCTATGACAAACTTTAAAAGTTCTTTGATTTTTGGCGGATTTTGCGAACCTAAATTAAAAATATCATTTGGGATGCCCTGCTCTATCGCGCAAATGATTGCCTCTGCGCAGTCTTTCACGCTTACCATTTGGTAGCAATTTTCCCCATTGCCAATAAGCGGAAGGGGCAAATTTAACTCCATTAAGCGAAATAATTTCAGCAAAATGCCATATCGCCCAGCACCTAAAATCATCCTTGGGCGGAATATTGTAGCACAAATCCCCCCCCCCGTAGCATTTTTGCAAATCAAATCTTCTGCTTCCTTTTTGCTTTTACCATAATATCCAATGGGATTGCGTGGATGAGAAGTATCTATCGGCAAATATTGTGGCACTCCATAAACCATATCCGTGCTAAAATAAATGAGATTTTTACACCCGCACTCTTGCATTTTTTGCAAAATATTTTTTGTCCCGCAAACATTTACATCAAAAAAATATTCTTTTAGGCAATGCGGAGAAAATGCCTTTATCGGCGGTTTTGGCGAATATGCCCGCGCTACTAAATGTATCACAACATCATTTTGCAAAAACTCAAAATCTACATTTTTTGCAATATCGCATTTAATAAACTTCGCCATTTTGGCATTTGGCTGGGTAATATCGATATTTATAATTTCGCCTTTTTTTATGCGCGAAATCTCAATCGCCTCTTTTAGCGCATTTATCGCATATTTCCCCACAAATCCACTGCCGCCAATCACAATATATCTTTTCATCGCTACCCCTTCATCGTTAAAAGAACTAATCCCACGCAAATAAGACCAATCCCAGCAATTTTACTTGCATTAAGCACCTCGCCAAAGGCAAAGTGCGCCACAACCGCGCTAAAAACAAATCCTAACGCCAAAAATGGATACGCCACGCTTACTTGCACCTTTGCCAAAACGATTAACCACGCAACAATGCTAATTGCATAAATCCCAAGTCCGCCTAAAATAAATGGATTTAGCGCACATTTCAAAATAAACGCACCGCTTAATTCTAATGCCTCGCTACTCATCCCCTTTTTTAGCAATAATTGCGCGATGGCATTCAAAAGCACGGAAAATAAAATCAGTGGAATAAATGCTAACATTTCTAAACCTCCATTTTTATTTAGATTCTGCGGTGGATTCTGCGTTTTTTGTGCTAGATTCTGCGTTTTTTGCGGTGGATTCTGCGTTTTGCGTTTGATTTTCAATATCTGCGACATTCCAAAATCCTCCCACATCAAGCACATTTTTTAATGGATAAAATTTCTCCCCGCCATTTTTACGCGCCAAAAATGCGTCTTTATCTAATATCTCCATTTCATATCCCCTCTCCAAAAGTTTAATGCCAAAGGACTTTTCCATCCCGGGCAAATAAATATAAATCTTTTCATTTGGGAGATTTGCTAACTGCGATTTTATGTTATTTTTATACCAAAAATTTAGCGGAAAATTTGCCGTGGATAAAAAAGTCAAAATTAGGCAAAAAATAGCACCCACCCGCAGAATCTGCGAAAATTTATTTAGCATAAAAAAATAACTAAAAATAATTATAATAAAAGGCAAAATCCACATTTGCGGGACATATCTCGCCCACCAGCATTCTGGATTTATTATCACCGACCCCAAAATCACGCAAAATAAAAACATAAAATCCCTATGTGAAAACTTCCTAAAATTTAGCGCAATCATCGCAAGGCACAGCAAAATAATCCCACTAAAATAATATCCAAATCCGCCAATTCGCGTATCCGTATCGCCAAGTCGCTCATCGCTATGCCGTAAAAATGGAATTTTTAGCGAACTTTCGCCATTTTGCCCGAGATTCTGCGATTTACCAAAAAGCGATTTTGCGAGTTTGGCAAAGCGATTATTTTCTGCAAAATCCTTTGGTTGTTGCGAGGCGATAATATCAATCTTATCTTTCCCCATCAAAGGATATCCAAAATGCCCATTTTGCGCTTGATTTGTAAGCAGTGGATTTACATTGCAAATAATAATTAGCACACACGCAATCGCCCCACAGCAAAATATCGCCTTTGCCGCCTTAAAATCCTTGCGATAGATTTGATATAGCAAATACGAAATGCCGATAAATCCAGCATAAGCGATGCCTGTGAGTTTAATACTAGCAGTGGCAAGAAGTGCCAAAATAAATATTGCTTTTGGCAGTATTTTCGCAGAATCTATGGCAGATTCTGCGAATTTTGCGCTAGATTCTGCGAATTTTGCAGAATCCAAATCAATCATCGCAAAAATCACAAAAATTATCGCCACTCCCAAACATCCATCAATATAATAAGTCCCAATTTGCGCCATCACCACAGGCGAAAACACCGCCAAAAATACAAGCAAAACAATAATTGTAAAATTTATATTTTTAAATCTCCCAAGCACCGCCACGCCGTAAAAAAATGCCCCAAATACAAAAATATAATTGATTGCCTTTCCGCTCTCAATCGCTCCAAATGCCTTGTAAATGCAAGATTGCGTGATTTCTGCAAACTTCAAATAATGCGTAACCCAAAGTTCGTGACTTAAAAACTGCCTTAAATCCGCGACTTCATCCATTTTCTCATAGATTGGATTCCATCCATTTGCAAGATAATAAATCCCAATTTGATGATATGCCCTACCATCCCAACTATAATCATAAAAATACAACGCCATAAAAATCGCAAAGATAAAAACGCCAAAAAACGCCACAGCACTTAAAGTTTTGCATTCATTATTTTTTAGCAAAAATAGCAAACTACCGCACAGCGCGATATAAAAATAAAGTGCATTTATTTGGATTTTTAGCACAAATCCTACACTTGCGATGATAAATAGCATTAGCACAAAGCAAAATAGCGCAATTCCCACGCGATAACTAATCATTTGAAACTTTAAAGTATCCCTTAAACGCGAGATTTTAAATAGCACAAATGCCCCAATGCAAAATAAAATAATTTTACTCATTTTGCACCTCCATTCGCAGAATCTACGGGAGATTCTGCGATTAAACTATGCGCAAAATCTATATTTTGATAAATCACTAAATTTTCATCATCAAAGACTTTTTTATACGGCAATTTCGCAGAATCTAACTCTTTTAGCACCTCAATGCTTAATGCCAAATTTTTATCATTATGCAAATTGTCACCAAAAAACGCAGAATCTTTAAAAAGCACAATAAAATCCTTTGGCGCAAATGCGAAAGTATGCGGTTTTTTCGCCCACTCTTCATAAACAAATCCCTGCTTATCCAATCGCCCATAGACATTAAAAATATTTTTTGGTTTTAGTCCTAACTCCAAATACGCAAAGGCAGTGTTGTTTGTAAGCACATTATAGATTTTGCCTTGTGGGGCGACTTTTTTTAGTGCGAAAATCATCATTTCGCTTCGCTGTTTTATAAAATCCAAATCCTTTTTATCGCTAAAAACGCTACCATAAGCACCATTTGCTATGCCAAAAAATATTTGTAAAATTAAAATTACGCTAAAAAATTTTGTTGAGTGATTTTTCATAATCTGCCCCCCCCCAATTCCTAAAATCACAACCCCAAGCGAAATTGTCGAAATGTAATAACTCGCCCAAATTTTATTCACACAAAATAGCAAATATAAAAGCGAAATGCCAAATCCTGCAATAATGCTAACAATCGCGCAGAATCTAGCATCTTTTTTCACTAAAAATCGCACCAAAAAATACGCACAAATCGCCACCAAAATCACAAACACAAAAATCTCAAAATAATAAAAATCCACAACCTTAAAAATCTTATCACTCAAACTTGGCATTATGTATGACCCGTGATTTGTGGCATTGCTACTCATATTTCCCTCAAACATATTCCACCACGCCCTTGCCCCGCGCGGATGCAAAAGATATGGATTTGTGATAATCCAAAGTGCAAAAATCGCCACACTCGCCACAAAAAGACGCTTGAAAGCAACAAAAATATTTTGCTTTTTAAACTCCAAAACACAAGGCAGGCAAATATAGCAATAAATTAGCGGGAGAAACATCACCGCTTGAAACTTTGCAATACCCACGCCAAGTCCCAAAGCAACAATGGCAAAATAATAATTTTTTCCAAATTTCGCAGAATCTAACAGCAAAAAATACGCACAAAGCAAAATAAAAAAACTTTGAAAAAAATCTGGTTTGATATTAAATCCACCTAACCAAAATCCACCCATTGAGACAAAAATCAACACCAAAAGAAAAGCATTTTTGGCATTTAAATATAATCGCGCGATACGATAAAGAAGCACCACATTTAAAAGCACAAAAATAGCATTTAAGATTCTAGGGGCATAAATGGCAAGTGCGTAATTATCAAGTGCAAAAAATGGCGCAGTTACAAATAAATTTAGCACATAATAAACAAATCCATAATTATAAAATCCAAAGGCAAAAAATTGCTTTATATTTAATGCTAGCGCACCTTCATACATATTCTCAAATTGCAGAATCTGCGGGAACTCATCGCCCTTTGTCGCTTCTAAAAACTCAATCTCCAAATGCCTAACGCCAAACACTACAAACACACACAAAACCCCAAAGCACAGCGCAATTAGCGCGTAAAAATACATTCTATTTTCTCTCATCTTTTTCCTTTCATATTTTTAAAATCACAATACCGACAAAACTCACAAACCACGCTAAAATCGTGCATTGCAAAAATCTATCTTTTAGCAAAATTTTCGCAGGGTCACCAGAATCCATATTCACAAAAGTGATTTGCATATATCTAAAAATCCCAAGTAGCACAAAAACGCTAGTCAAATAAAGCGAGTGCGTTCCAAATCGCTCATTTACACTCAAATCAATGCTGTAAAAAATATATGCCACCATCACAAGCGAGGCAGAAATACTCATCGCAATATCTAAAAATGTGCGATTGTAGGCGGAATATTTCGCTTGTTTGCATACCATAATCTCATCGCGCCGCTTTGCTAACGCCAAAAATAATGCAAGCAAAAAAGTCGTAATAATAATCCAATGTGAAAGTGAAATATTTGTCGCCACAGAACCCACAAATAAGCGGAGGACAAACCCACTTGCAATAATAAAAATATCCAAAATCGCAATGTGTTTGAGATAAAAACTATAAGCGATATTTAAAATAATATAAAAAATAAAAGGGAGGAAAATGGAGAGATTTTGCGGAGTTGTGATTAGATTCTGCGATAGATTCTGCGAATTTGCATTTAGATTCTGCGAATTATGCGCTAGATTCTGCGAAAGGTGTTCGTCCCCCCCCCCCCAATTTGAAATAGAAGCAATCACCAAAAACGCAAACGCAATTAGCGCAAATGCAAAAACACTAGCATTTAAAATGCTAACTTTCCCACACGCAATGGGACGCAGACATTTTTGTGGGTGAAGTTTATCGGTGTTTTTATCCAAAATATCATTTATCACATAAATCCCACTTGCAAGCAAACAAAACGCCACAAAGCAAAGCAATAAATTCGCAGAATCCGCCAATCTAAACTCGCTAAATCCAAAAAATGCAGGGGCAAAAATAAAGAGATTTTTACTCCATTGATAAGGTCGCATAAGCAAAATATATTTCATCAAATTCTCTAACTTTTTAAAAATAAAGGCAAAATTTTAGCATAAAATATAAATTTCGCAAGAATTTCCCCATAATAATTCGCAGAATCTAGCGCAAAAATTCTCCCGCGAAATTCGCAAAAATCCCCGCAGATTCTGCGAATTTCATACATTTCGCACAAATCTCGCCTTAAAAACTTTTCTTTTTCACATCATCCAAAATCGCACTTGCAATGCCATTCACCCCATCGGTGATTTTGTTTGTTTCATTTGCTACTTTGACATTGCCCTGTGTCACAGCTTCTAGCTCGATGATATTTTCGCTAATCTGCCGCAAACCATCTGTTTGCTCTTGGATATTTTCGCTCATTTCATTTACAGATTGCGCCAAAATATTCACAGTCGCCTCAATCTCGCTCAAACTCTTATTTGTCCGCTCGGCGAGCTTTCGCACTTCATCAGCGACTACGGCAAATCCGCGCCCGTGCACTCCCGCCCTCGCTGCTTCAATCGCCGCATTTAGCGCGAGTAAATTCGTTTGGTCGGCGATGTCTTTTATCATTTTTACGATATTTTTTATGTCTTCTGCTTGTTGCGTGCATTCATTTGTTTTGTCGCTTACGCTATGCATTGAATCGCTTATGTTTTGCACCGCTGTGGCACTTTGCGCAAGTGAAGCTGCTTGCTTTTGCGCGCTGTCATTTAAATGCTCCATTGATTTTTTAAGGATTTTTGATTGATTATCCAACTCTTTTGCGTATTTCGCAGAATCTTTTAGCATCGCCACAATCGAATCACCTAGCGTATTTACGCTATGCTCCAATCCTTGCGGATTTGCGATGCGTGGGGTGAAGTCATTTTTTTGATATGCTTCAAAGATTTGCGCTGCCCTGCTTAAATCCCCGCCCACAAGCGCATAGAGCGTTTTACTCATCTCATTTAGCGAATCTTTTAGCTTTTCGGTTTGCGGATTTAGGCTACTTTTTTCAATGAGCTTGCCAAATCGCCCCTTTTTGGCTTCATCTACCAAATCCACCACTTCTTTCACCACCGCAGAATCTGCATCGATTGTATTTTGCGTTCGCTCGATATTTTGATTTAGCGTGACACCCATATCGCCTAGCTCGTCATCGGCGTTGATTTTTAGCGGTTGTGGTTTTGCCTTTGTTTCGTAGTTTAGATACTTAAAGACATCGTGGAGTTTATCGCCAATCTTTTGGATTCTGCTAATTAGTCGTGCTTTGATATACCAGCTCATAATCGCGGCAATCGCCCCAAGTGCTACAATCGTAGCGATTATGATGATATTTCGCAAGTTTCGCACAGGCTCTAACACCGAGTCTTCGGGCGCATTTAGCACCATCGCCCACCAAGTCCCGCTATCTGGCGTCACTTCAAATGAGTGAATACTCGCAAATCCTTCATTACCGCTTACCGAGCGATAATGCACGATGCCATTTCTATGCTCTCGCACTATTTGGAGCAAGTCGCCTGCGCTTTTGTGGGGATTTACGTCCGTTAATTTTTTATTTTGTATGCCTAAATCACTATGGACAATCAGCGTCCCATCATCAGTTAGCACGAATGGCACGGCGCCTTTTATGTGCCCTTTGGCGAGTTCATCGATGATGAGTTGCCTAAAAGGATTCATCCGAATCACAACGCCAATCACGCCGATGACTTCACCCCCGCGCAAAATGGGGATATTTATGCTAATGCCATACATCGAATGCTTATTTACGACCTTTGAGTCAGGCGGAGAAACGGCGATTTTCTTCGTGGCAAATGCCTTTGCAAGTCCGCGAAAACTCAAAATCACAGAATCTGCCTGAACTATCTTACCGGGCTGTGATAAGTCATTTTGCGGTGCTTCTGCCAAAATCAAAAAGTCTCCATTTGGCAGTCGATGCCTTGAATCGGCGATATTTTCGCCCTTAAATGCGCTGTGATTTTTGAGATAGAGATAAGTCCAAGATGCCAAAGCATTCGAGTTTAGTGCGCCAAGCACGATATTTGCCATCATTGATTGATTTCGCACGGAGTTGATTTGCTCTTCAAGTGGGACTTTGATAGTCTTAATACTCGCCACCGCATCGCCAATGGAGCCGACCATAAGCGTGGCATAAGTATTTGTGATATTCTCAATCAGCGCGTTGCTCTCTTTGAACTGAATGTCGCTACTTCGCGCATAAATAATATACGCCATAATCGCCAAAAACAGCACCACCACGCCATTTATAAATAGCACTATTTTTGTCGCTAACTTCAACTTGTTAAAAAAACTCATAAAAAATCTTTTTTGTGTGATTTAAATGTGAAAGTATATCGCAAAAATAAATGCGATTTAGGAAGAAATTGCGAATTTTATGTGAAATCGGGGAAACTTACACAAAGCGCAGAATCTGCCATTTTCTCGTCATTGCGAGATTCTGCGAATTTATGGCGTTTAGATTCTGCGATTTTTGCGATAGATTCTGCGTTTTGTGGCGATTCGCAGAATCTAAATATTTTTCACACTAGATTCTGCGATTTTGCGTTAGATTCTGCGTTTTTCACATAAAAATGTTTCGTTTTGTTTTAAAATCGCAGAATCTCATTTGTCAATTTAAAAAGTAAAAATCTTAAAAAATTTTCTATCGCTCCGCCCCTAATTCATAGCAAAAATCGCCCAAGATTTGGCGTAATAATCAGCGTAGATTTAAAATAAAAATGCAATAATTCGCCTATAAATTTCAAAAAAGGACTTGCGATGGCAAAAAAATCACAAATCAAAATGCGTCCAAAAATCAAAATGCGTATAGTTGATTGGTGGAGTGATGACACGGAAGCGAATTTCTGCGCAAATCCGTTTGTAAAAATTTTAAGCCAAAAATACGAGATTATTTACTCAAAAAAGCCCGATTTTTTGCTTTGCGCCCCCTTTGGCGAGAAGCATTTTGAATATGATTGCGTGAAAATCTTTTACACGGGCGAAAATGTCCGCATAGATTGGAATCTTATGGATTATGGTATCGCTTATGATTTTATGGACTTTGGGGAGCGATATTTGCGTGTGCCTTTGTTTGTGCTTTATAATCATAATTTGGCGCGTAGAAATCTAAATGCGCGGGAGAAATTTTGCGCGTATATGGTAAGCAATGGCGGGGCGGTGCTGCGTGAGCGATTTTTTGATAAGTTGAGTGCGTATAAATGCGTGGATTCAGGTGGCAAATGGCGCAATAATATCGGTGGCGCGGTAGAAAACAAGCACGAATGGTTGCAAAGCTACAAATTTAACTTATGCTTTGAAAATTCAAGCTGTGCGGGATATTTGACAGAAAAGCTATTTGACGCATATAGTGCGGGGTGTGTGCCTATTTATTGGGGTGATACAAGTTTGCGAAGTGGATTTGCTAATGATATAAATGGGGCAGATATTATCGATGGGGGGGGGCAGATTTATCGAGGGGGGGGGGGCAGATTTATCGAGGGGGGGGGCAGATTTATCGAGGGGGGGGGAAATAGAAGCCTTTATAACCCAAATGATTTAGATTCGATTGACACTCGAATCCCAAATATTTCATCACATTTATTAGAATACAAAATCAATCCAAAAGCCTTTATAAACGCGCATAATTTTGCAAATTTGGACGCGCTAGTGGAGGAAGTGAAACGAATCGACAATGACAATAATGCTTATGAATCTATGCGAAATGAGCCACTATTTTTGGATAATTTTAATCCAAAAGAATTTTATGAAAAGAAAATCTTTGATTTTTTTGATAATATTTTCTTACAACCGCCAAATCTTGCTTTTCGGCGCGGGGAGGGGCAACATTTATCTGTTTATCGCACACGCATTGCAAATATCAGCAAGAATGCGGATTTAGGCAAAGATGCGCTAAATATCGCAAGATTTTATGATAGGATTCATAAATCTACGCGCAAGATTCGGCATAAAATGCGATTTTGGAAAATGCAATTTTGGAAGTAGCTTATTTATTATTTTGCTGATGATAGCGATGAATGGGGTGCTGATAGTCAGTGCGCTCACAAGCACTCAAAAACAAAACAGCAAAAATCGCCACAACAAAGGCTACTTTGCGATAAGATTTATAATTCAAGCACTCTGCCCTATTTTACAAATTCAATCACTGCCATTTCTGCGGCGTCACCGCGTCTTGTGCCGATTTTGTGAATGCTAGTATATCCGCCATTGCGGTTTGCAAAGTTTGGTGCGATTTCGGTGATGACTTTTTTAGTCGCTTTTTTGTCTTGCAATTTAGCAAAAATCTGCCTATGCGCGTTGCTCTTATCATCGCCCTTTGCGGTGGTGATGATTCGCTCGATGTAGCTTTGCAATTCTTTTGCTTTAAAAAGTCCTGTGGTGATTTTCTCGTGCGTGATTAGCGCGATGGATAGATTTTTCAGCAATGCCTTTCTATGCGAGCTTGTGCGCCCGAGCTTTCTATAATCATTTGCGTGTCTCATTTTACATTCCTTTGCTTATTTTTTTTAAAATCGCCTCTCTTGTGGAGTTTGGCAACAATGCGCCGACTTCATAGCCGATTTCTTTTAGCTTATCGACAATCTCATCATAAGAGCGTTTGCCTAAATTTTTGATATCTTTTAGCTCGCTCTCTTTCATCAAAACTAACTCGCCGATATAATTTATCCCCTTTTTATCAAGGCAGTTTGAGCATCTCGCGCTGAAATTTAGCGTGTCGATTTTTTGCAAAAGCACTTTGTCTATGCCAGATTCTGCCTCCGCCTCGCGCGTGACTTTACTTGCAATCTTTAACTCCGACCTAAAAATATTAAGCTGATTATCCATAGTGCTCATCGCATCTTTAAACGCCTCAATCGCGCTCAACCGCCCATCTGTCTCAATATCAAAGATAACTTTTTCAAAAGTCGGGTCATCTTTGACAAGCACATTTTCAATCTCATAAAGGACATTTTTCACAGGCGTGAAATACGCATCTAGCGGGATAAATCCATCTAAAATCGTCCCGCGAATATCCTCACTTGCCACAAATCCTATGCCTTTATTTATGATGAGCGAAAAGCTGATTTTTGCGTCATCGTTGATTGTGGCGAGATAAACATCGCTATTTACGACTTCAACTTCGTCATTTTTTAAATCATTGCCAAGCAAAATCTTTTCGCCTGAAAATGAGTAATGCACCACCACCTGATTTGTGTCGGGATTTTTGATTACAAACTGCAATTTGCGCAAATTTATAATAAAAAGCGACACATCTTCGGTAATCCCGCGAATCGAATCAAACTCGTGCGTAACGCCCTCAATCTTAATGCCGATAATCGCATAGCCCACAGAGCTAGTCATAAGCAATCTGCGAATCGGGTGGGCTATGGTTATGCCATATCCTGTCTCAAATGGATATGCGGAGATTTTAGCGCGATTCTGCGAAATGGGCTCTACATCGATATTTGTAGGCACAAAAGGAAAAGTTTTAATAGTTTTCATAACACCACCTTGAAAAATTTAATTATTTAGAATACAACTCGACAATTAGTCTCTCTTCGATAGGAATCACAACTTCATCTCTTTGCGGTAGGCGCGTGAAAATGCCAAAGCATTTGTTTTCATCGACTTCTACCCAAGGGACGATTCCTGTTTGCTTTGTCAGCTCCAAAGAACGCTTGATTTGTGCGTTGTTTGTGCTTTTTTCTTTGACGCTAACTTTTTGCCCAGCTTTTACCACAAAGGACGGGATATTTACGCGCCTTCCATCGACTAAAATATGCCCGTGCGTAACAAGCTGACGCGCGAATCTGCGCGTAGTGGCAAAGCCCATACGAAATACGACATTATCAAGTCTGCGCTCCAAAAGCGAAATGAGATTTTCCCCTGTGTTGCCCTCGATGCGATTGGCTTCATTGAAAATGAGCCTAAATTGTCGCTCGGATATGCCATACATAATCTTTGCTTTTTGCTTCTCGCGCAACTGCAATCCGTAATCGCTGATTTTCCCGCCACTTTGTCCGTGCTGTCCGGGTCCGTATTTGCGCTTGTTTATGGCGCATTTTCCTGCTAGTCGTCTCTCGCCTTTCATATCAAGATTCACACCGAATCTTCGCTCTAATTTCTCCACAGGTCCTAAATATCGTGCCATTGAATGCTCCTTTTATACGCGTCTTCGTTTGGGTGGTCTGCAACCATTATGTGGCAGTGGCGTAACATCTTTTAGCCAAAGCACTTTTATGCCCTCAACTGCGCCCACGCTTTTTACTGCGGTTTCGCGCCCACTGCCCGGTCCTTGAATCTTAATGCCGACTTCTTTTATGCCAAATTCCTTTGCTTTCATTAGCGCGGATTCGACTGATTGCTGTGCGGCGTAGGGCGTGGATTTTTTGCTACCTTTGAATCCTAGCGCACCAGCCGTGCTCCAGCAAAGCACATTGCCCATCTCATCGCTAATGGTTACAACCGTGTTGTTGAAAGTCGCTGCAATATGGATAATGCCCTTTGCAATGCTTTTTTTAGCGGATTTTCGCTTTGTTGTTTTCGCGTTTGTCGCTTTTGTATTTGCTTTTGCCATTCTTACTCCTTATTTGCTACCTATGGTTTTGCGTTTGCCTTTGCGGGTTCTAGCGTTGTTTTTGGTCGTTTGTCCGCGCACAGGGAGTCCCTTTCTGTGGCGAATCCCACGATAGCTCCCAATCTCCATAAGCGACTTAATATCCATCGTAACTTTTTTGCGCAAATCGCCCTCTACGATGTAGCCCTCTTGAATCTTTTTGGCGATTTTGGAGACTTCATCTTCGCTCAAATCGCTCACGCGCTTATCAAAGGACAATCCCACTGCATTCAAAATATCCCGCGAACTTTTCAAACCAATGCCATAAATATAAGTCAGCGCGTATTCTACGCGTTTTTTCTTTGGCAAATCTACACCAGCAATCCTAGCCATTTTCTATCCTTGTCTTTGTTTATGTTTTGGAGTTACGCAGATTACGCGAATCACTCCATTGCGTTTGATAATTTTGCATTTATCACACATTTTCTTTACCGACGGTCTAACTTTCATTTTTTCTCCTTTAATTTAAATTTCACGAATCAAAAACGCAAATTATATAATTTCATAGTTTAAATTCTACTTATATTTTGCGTCTAATCGTTTTTGAATCTCAATCAACTCTGGCTCTTTTTGAATGTCCTCATTTTTGTAGCGCAAAGTGATTCGCCCTTTGTCAATGCTGTAAGGCGTAAGCTCCAATTTCACTATATCGCCTGTTAGGATTCGTATATAGTGCATTCTAAGCTTCCCTGCAATGTGGCATAAGACAATATAATCATTCTCCAAGCCCACGCGAAAAGTCGCATTTGGCAAAACCTCAATGACTTTGCCATAAAGCTCGATAACATCATCTTTTGCCTTTTTCTTTTTTTCTTTATCATCGCGCCTAACGCCCAAAATAAAACCTCCCTTAAAATTTAGATTCGCAACTCAAATCTCTGTCAAAATCACGGGCTTTGAATCTATCATTGCGATTGTATGCTCGTAATGTGCGCCATTTAGCCCGTCCTCTGCGACAACTGACCATTTATCGTCCAAAATCTTTGGATTGCCATTTTTTTGGCAAACCATAGGCTCAATGCAAAAAACCATACCATTTCGTATCTTTGGACCTTGATTTGCCTCAAATTCTAAAAAATTTGGAATCTCTGGCTCTTCGTGCGGACGAGTGCCAATTCCGTGTCCGCAAAATCCGCGAAGTGGCACGAATCCCCGCGCGATAATGGAGTCTTCAAGCAATTTGCTTAACTCTTTAAATCGCATACCGACTTTTAGGCTATCAATCGCGCTTAAAAGCACGGAGCGGGAGCAATCGATGACTTTTTCATCTGCCTTGCTAATCGCTCCGATGCCACAAGTAATCGCGCCATCGCCAAACCAACCGCCACATTCTACGCCAATATCCACGCCCAAAATATCGCCATTTTTGAGTTTATATGAATCTGGTATGCCGTGAATTATGACTTCATTTACCGATAGGCAAATGGCTTTGGGGAATCCATAAAGCCCCTTAAATGAAGCCTTTGCGCCCTTTGATTGTATGAAGTCATCGGCGATATTATTTAGCTCTTCTAAACTCACGCCCTCTTTGGCATTTTCACGCACAAGATTTAGCGCACCAGCTACGATTTGACTAGGTTTTCTCATCGAATCTATTTCTTTTTTATTTCGTATTGCGATAGCCATTATAACCCTGTCGCGCTCAAAGTTTTGTATTTATTCATATAAATTTGCGCTTCGATTCGCCTCATCGTATCAATCGCCACTTGCACGACAATAAGCACCGCAGTCCCGCCAAAGACAAATGGAATCCCCGCACTTTTTAGCACCATCCAAGGGATTGTCGAAATACACGCCAAATAAATCGCACCCCAAAAGGTGAGATTACTTGCGGTAGTATTTAGAAAATTTGCCGTTCCCTCACCCGGTCGAAGTCCGGGTATGAATCCGCCTTGTCGTTTGAGATTTTCCGAAATGTCTTTGGCGTTAAATACGATTGATGAGTAGAAAAACGCAAAAAACACCACCAAAACAAACATTAGCACATTATATGCGTAACCATTTGGGCTTAAAAAATCCGAAATGGCAAGCATAGTTTTGTTGCTAGATGCTTGCAAAATAGTAGATGGGAAAATCAGCACCGCAGAGGCAAAAATGGGCGGAATCACGCCACTTAAATTGATTTTGATAGGGATATAATTCATAATGCGCTTGTTTTGATTTTGCATAATGATTTTTCGTGCGTAGCTAACGGGGATTCGCCGCTCGGCAAGCTCGATATATACGATAATAAAAATCGTCCCAAGCACCACTGCAAGCATTACAAGCGAAACGATGATATTTATTTCGCCTTTGCTTATCGAATCAAAAGTCTGCCCGATGGCTGATGGAATCCCAACAACAATCCCCGCAAAGATGATTAAACTAATGCCATTGCCAACGCCCCTTTGCGTAATCTGCTCTCCAATCCACATAAGCATCATTGTCCCAGCAAGCATTGAAACGGCAGAGATTAGCACAAACATATTGCTATCAATCAAAATCGCATTGCCATAATTGCCCTCTAACGCTTTTAGCCCGATTGACACGCTTACGGCTTGAACTAGCGTGATTGCGATTGTGGCGTAGCGAATGATTTGCATATATTTTTGCATACCATCGCGCTCTTTTTTGAGTTTGCCTAAATTTGGAAAAGTGGCAGCAAGTAGCTCCATAACGATTGACGCCGTAATGTAGGGCATAATGCCAAGCGAAATAATGCTAAATCGCTCAACCGCTTGTCCGCTAAACATATTAAATAGCCCAAGCGCGTTGTTTTTGTTGCTATCAAAAAATTGTTTTAGCACATCTGCATCAACGCCGGGTATGGTTACATACGCCAAAACCCTATACGCCAACAAAAATGCGAGTGTGATTAAAATTTTATTTATTATGGTTTTATTCATTATTTATCGCTTTTAGATTCTGCGTTTTTTACGCTAGATTTGGTAGATTCTGCGTTTTGCATTCTACTTGTGATGATATTTTCATCTTTGATTTTTAGAGCAAAATCCTTTGCTTTTTTGCCGATAAGTTTGACTTTTTTGACTTGCGCCGAAAAGCCATAGAGTTCTTTAAGCGATTGAATCGTAATTTCGCTTAAAGATTCAATCTTTGCGGATTTATCGACATTTATTACAAGCGGTTTTTCTACGCGACTTTTAAAGCCCACTTTTGGCAATCGCCTTTGGAGTGGTTGCTGTCCGCCCTCAAAGCCGATTTTTTGCTTGTAGCCTGTCCTTGCAGTTTGTCCTTTGCCACCACGCGTAGAGGTTTTGCCCATACCGCTACCTTGTCCGCGCCCTACTCTTTTAATGGATTTTACGCTATTTTTGGCTGGTTTGATTCTCTCTAACATTTCTCTGTCCTTAAAATTTATTTATGCTTTGATTCTGCTTAAAGCATCGATAGTCGCACGGACGACATTATATGGGTTGCTAGAACCTAGCGACTTTGTCAAAATATCGCGAATCCCAGCAAGCTCAATCACAGGACGCGCAGAACCACCCGCAATCACGCCTGTCCCCTCACTTGCAGGGCGAAGCAAAATGCGACTTGCATTGTATTTATGCTCAATGTCGTGGGCGATTGTCGTGCCTTTGATATTTACTTTGATGATATTTTTGAACGCATCATCGATTGCCTTGCGAATCGCATCAGGGACTTCTTTTGACTTGCCTAGCCCAAATCCCACTAGCCCTTTTTCGTTGCCTACGACAACAAGGGCATTAAAGCGAAATCTGCGCCCACCTTTGACGACTTTTGTAACGCGCCCGATATTTACGACTACTTCTTTGAATTCTTCTTTATTTACTTCCATTTTCCAAATCCTTTAAAAAACTATGCCATTTTCGCGCAAACTATCCGCAAAACTCGCCACAACGCCGTGATACAAATATCCGTTTCTATCAAATACGATTTTTTGAATCCCAGCGTCTTTTAGGCTTTTGGCAAAAGATTGCGCTAGTTTTTTCACATCGTCTTTGTTGTTTTTTAAGCCCATTTTTTTGCCATCGACATTTGCTAGTGTGAATCCACGCGAATCATCAATCGCTTGTGCGTAAAAATATTTATTTGAGCGAAAAATGCTAACTCGTGGAGTGTTTGAATCACCTACGATTCGCCCACGAACTCGTGCTTTGCGCTTTTGTGTAAGTCGCTTTTTAAGTTTTAAGTTTGTTTCTAACATTTTTTAACCTCACATTATTTTTTGGCTGTTTTGCCGGCTTTGCGTAAAATCGTCTCTTCGACATATTTCACACCCTTGCCTTTATAAGGCTCTGGCGGACGAAACGCACGAATCTCAGAGGCAATCTGCCCGATTTGTTGCTTATCATTGCCTTTTAGCGTGATGATATTTTTGTCAATATTTACTTCCACGCCTTTTGGAATCTCATAATTTATCGGGTGCGAAAAGCCCAAAGATAGCTCCAAAATATTGCCTTTTACCGCTGCTTTGTAGCCCACGCCGTTAATTTCAAGCTGTTTGCTAAAACCACTTGTAAGCCCGATAACAATATTATTTGCCAAAGCGCGATAAGTCCCCCAAAATGCGTTTAGATTCAGCCCCTCTAAATTCGCGCCATCCTTTGAACCTTTTTGTGAATCTTTTAATCCAAAGCTCAAAACGCCATCTTTTAGCGAAATATTCACGCGATTGTGCGTCTCTAACTCTTTTTGCGCTTTTGCGCCTTTAAAGATGATTTTAGAGCCTTGCACTGCGACTTCCAAGCCCTTTGGGATAGTGATTGACTGCTTACCAATTCTTGACATAACTTCCTCCTACCAAATACTGCAAAGTGCTTCGCCGCCGACATTATTTTTGTAGGCTTCGTCATTTGCAATCACGCCTTTGCTCGTGCTAACTACAATCGTGCCATAGCCGTTTTTAAAGCGTTTTAACTCATCGCGGGACTTGTAGATTCGGCGTCCGGGTTTGCTAATGCGCCTTAACTCGCTAATTAGCGACTTGCCATTTTCATCATAGCCCAAAAGCACGGTAATGTTTTGTTTGCCATTTTTGTCATTCACGCGATAATCTTTGATGAATCCCTTTGCCTTAAAAACTGCCAAAATAGAGACGACAATTTTCGCATAGTATAGATTCGTATGCTCTAATCGCCTCATAGACGCATTTCTAATCCTAGTGATTGAATCTGCGATTATATCATTTACCATTTGAATCTCCTTACCAGCTAGACTTGCGAAGTCCGGGGATTAAGCCCTCGCTTCCCATTTTTCGCAAACAAACTCTGCATAGCTTAAAATATCGATATACAGATTTTGGGCGTCCGCAAATCTGACATCTGCTATAAGCTCGTGCGCTAAATTTCGCCTTGCGTCCGTTTTTTGCTATCATTGATTTTTTTGCCATATTTATCTCCCTTTTGCAAAAGGCATACCGAATGATTCGAGTAGTTTAAATGCCTCTTTGTCGTTATTTGCCGAAGTTACAATCGTAATATTCATTCCGTGCGTTACCATAATGTCATCATACACTACTTCAGGGAAAATGAGTTGCTCTTTAATCCCAAAGTTGTAATTCCCCCTGCCATCAAATCCATTGCGTGGAATCCCACGAAAGTCTTTCACGCGTGGCAAAGAAATGACGATTAGCTTTTCTAAAAAGTTAAACATTTTTTTGCCCCTAAGCGTAACTTTCACACCCATTGGCATTCCCTCGCGCATCTTAAATCCTGCCACAGATTTTTTGGCGTGAGTGATAATCGCCTTTTGCCCAGCAATCAGCGAAATGGTATCAGCGATATTTTGGATAATCTTCGCATCTTTGGCATAATCTCCCGCACCCACGCTTATCACAATCTTTTCGATTTTTGGGACAAGCATAGGATTTTTGAAATCAAACTCTTTCATCAACTTTGACTTAATTTCCGTTGCATAAAGCTCTTTTAATTGATACATTCTACTTCCTTACAGCTTTTTAACATTTGAGATATGAATGGGCTTCTCTTTTGTGATGAATCCACCTTTTGGATTGTCATCGGTTGGCTTAATCGCCTTTTTAACGACATTGCAACCCTCAACTATCACTTGCGATTTTTTTGGCAAAACCTGCAAAACTTTCGCTTCTTTGCCCTTGTCATCGCCTGTGATAATCTTTACCATATCATTTTTTTTGATAGCAAATTTAATCATCTCTTACCTCACTTACAGCACTTCTGGTGCTAATGAAACGATTTTCATAAAGTTTGCATAGCGCACTTCTCTGCCCACAGGACCAAAGATTCGTGTGCCGATTGGCTCTTTTTTAGCGTCCAAAATCACAGCGGCATTATCATCGAATCGCACTGATGAGCCATTGTCTCTATGAATCTCTTTTTTTGTGCGAACAATCACGGCTTTTACGACATCGCCTTTTTTGACTTTGCCATTTGGGATTGCCTTTTTCACACTCGCCACGACAACATCGCCCAAACTCGCATACCGCCTATGACTTCCGCCCAAAACCTTAATACACATCAATTCTTTTGCGCCACTATTATCGGCTACATTCATTCTAGTAAAACTCTGAATCATCACTCAACTCCCGCGCTTATGGTTTTATTTAGTTTGAATGCTTTGTTTTTAGAAATGGGTTTGCATTCGATTGCTTCAATCACATCGCCCACTTTGCACGAATTATTCTCATCGTGGATAATGTATTTTTTGAATCGCTTTACAATTTTGCGATATTTTGGGTGAAGCACCTTGCGCTCAACCAACACGCTAAAACTTTTATCGCCACTTTTCTTTATGACTTTGCCTTGAATTAGCCGTTTAAAAGATTTTTTCTCGCTCATTTTTACTTCCTTATTTTAACTTGCGCTTTTAGCTGAAATCGCGGTATTGATTCGCGCTATCTCTTTGCGAACCACCGAAATTTGCGCAAAATCCGTTAGTTGCATAGTCTTTAACTGCAATCGCAATTCAAAAAGTTTGAGCTTTTTTTCTTTCAAAAGCGACTGCAATTCTTTAATGTCTTTATCTTTTATATCTTTAAATTTCAACACATCAGTAGATTTCATTTTCACTCTCGCTTGTTATGATTTTTGTTTTAAATGGGAGTTTGCTTTGCGCTAGTGCCAAAGCCGCCCTAGCCAAATTTTCCTCAACGCCCACCATTTCATAGATGATTCGACCCGGTTTGATATTCATAACCCATTTTTCAACCGCGCCTTTACCTTTACCCATACGCGTTTCAAGTGGTTTTGCGGTGATTGGCTTGTCGGGGAATACGCGAATCCAAATCTTCCCCGTCCTTTTGATATGCCTAGTCATCGCAATCCTTGCCGCTTCGATTTGGCGCGAATCGATTCGCCCTGCCTCGATAGCCTTTATCGCAATGTCGCCAAATGCGATTTTACTGCCACGCATAGCTTTACCACGATTGCGCCCTTTCATTTGCTTTCTATATTTTGTCTTTTTAGGCATTAACATAGCTTTTTCCTCTCTTTAACTTTATCTCGCTCGTTTTTTGCGGACTTCAACTTCGGAGTCTTTTTTCTCGGCTTGGATTCCCTTTTGCAAAATCTCGCCTTTGAAAATCCAAACCTTAACGCCGATAATCCCAAAAGTCGTCATCGCCTCTGCGAATCCATAGTCGATTTTCGCGCGAAGCGTATGAAGTGGCACTCTGCCCTCCATATACCATTCTGTCCTAGCCATTTCAGCCCCTGCCAAACGCCCAGCGACTTTGACTTTTATGCCTTTTGCGCCTGATTTCATCGCACTTTGCATTACTTTTTTCATAGCGCGCCTAAATGCAACCCTGCGCTCTAATTGCATAGCAACATTTTCGGCGGCTAATTGCGCGTTTGATTGCGGTTTTTTCGTTTCTCTAATATTTATGGCGACATCTTTTTGGGCTAATTTTTTAAGAGACTCTTTTACTTTTTCGATGTCTGCGCCTTTTTTGCCTATGATAAGACCCGGGCGCGCCGCACTTACGGTGATTTTGATTTTCTTTGTGGTGCGCTCGATGATAATCTCGCTAATCCCCGCGTAATAAAGCTCTTTTTTGATAAATTTGCGAATCTTATAATCCTCGCCAATGTTTAGAATCGTAACTTTTTGTGATGGAAACCACCTTGAAGTCCAATTTCTATTGATACCTAATCTAAGCCCGATTGGATTGACTTTTTGTCCCATTTACTTGTCCTCATCTTTTTTATTTGTAGTTGCTTTTGCGGTGCTTTTTGGTTTAGATTCTGCGATTTTCGCAGAATCTTTTGGCGCAGAATCTTTTGCTTTTGAAGCTGTTTTTGAAACTTTCGCAGAATCTTTGGATTTGCTAGATTCTGCGTTTTTATTAGATTTTACGCTTTTTGGCGCAGAATCTGCTTTTTTATTTGTTTTTTTAGATTCTGTGATTTTTGATTTTTTGGTGGATTCTGCGATTTTAGCTTTGGCAATCTCACTTTCAGTTGCCACTTCTACCAAAATGTGCGCTGTGGGTTTGCGAATCATATTTGCCCTACCCCTTGCGCGTGGCGACATTCTGCGAAGCACAGGACCGGCGTCAATTCTGCAAGATTTCACAATCACGCTTTGTGCATCATAATTGCCATTAGCAACAGCGGACGCCAAAACCTTATAAATCACCCGCGCTGCTTTATTTGGGGCAAATTCCAAAGTCGCTAATGCCAACTCCGCATTCATTCCTTGAATCTCCCTTGCGATAAGTCGCGCTTTTATGGGCGATAGTCTAATGTATTTTAATAATGCTTTGCTCATTTTTTCTCCCTACTATTTGCCTATTTTCTTTTGCACAGTGCCTTTATGCCCTTTAAATGTCCTTGTCAGCACAAATTCGCCAAGTTTATAGCCGATATGCGATTCGGTGATATACACAGGCACAAACGCCCTTCCATTATGGACATTGAAAGTTAGCCCTATCATTTCAGGCGTAATCGTGCTTCTGCGCGACCAAGTTTTAATGGGCTTGTTGTCCTTGCTCTCTTTTGCCTTTGCCACTTTTTTTACCAAATAATCATCAACAAATGGACCTTTTTTAATCGACCTTGCCATTATTTTTTCCTTCTTGAAATTATTAGTCTATCGCTAGGTTTTTTACGCCTTGTTTTATAGCCTTTTGCTGGAGTGCCCCAAGGCGAAACAGGGTGTCCGCTAGAACCCGTTTTACCCTCGCCACCGCCGTGTGGGTGGTCAATAGGGTTCATCGCACTACCACGCGTTTGTGGGCGAATCCCCAAATGCCTTGCCCTACCCGCTTTGCCTAGCGAAATATTGATATAATCCTCATTGCCTATGCTACCGATTGTCGCGCGACATTCTTCTAAAATATATCTCATCTCACCACTTGGCATTTTAATGATAGAGTATTTGCCCTCACGCCCCATAAGTTGCGCACTCGCTCCCGCACTTCTAGCGATTTGCCCACCAGCTCCGGGATAAATTTCGATATTGTGGATAATGCTACCTAAGGGAATCGCTTTTAGCTTCATCGAATAGCCGACTTTTACATCTATGCCTTCATTTGCCGCCACAATCTTATCGCCAACTTTTAATCCATTTGGTTGCAAAATATATCGCTTTTCGCCATCTGCATAGCAAATAAGCGCGATTCGGCAGTTTCTAAATGGGTCGTATTCGATTGCTTTGACAATGCCATCGATATTTAGCTTGTTGCGCTTAAAGTCGATGATTCGATATAGCTTTTTTGCCCCGCCCTCTTTGTGGCGTGAAGTGATTCGTCCGTTGTTATTGCGCCCTGCGGTTACTTTTAGCTTTTTAAGCAAAGAGCGCACACTAGCCTTTGCGGTAATATCATTTGAGCTAAGGCTTGTCATAAAACGCCTACTTGGCGTTGTGGGTTTATAGGTTTTAATAGCCATTTCTTTCGTCCTTTAAATTATACTTTTAGCGATTCTACACTTTAAGAGATTCAATCTTGGCGCCCTCTGGCACTTTGACATAGAATTTCTTAAAATCCGCTCTTGTGCCTTTTACGCCACGAAACCGCTTCACTTTGCCACTTTGTCGCAAAGAATTGATTCGCAATGGGTTAAATCCAAAATATTCATTAAAAAGGGCGCGTAGTTGATTTTTGCTGACATTTGTGGCAGTTTGCACTACGATAATGCCACTCTCTTGCTGACTTAGGGACTTTTCGGTATATAAAATTGATTTAATATCTGTTATGTCTGCCATTATTTACCACCTTTTATAAGCTCATCAAATGCGGATTTTTCGATGACTACGCATTTAAAAACCGCGATTAAATAAGCATTGACTTCATCTAAATCCACCAAATAGCAATCTTGCAAATTCCTAAATGCCAAAAAAGTCTCATCACTATTACTTGCCGTTACAAATAGTGCGTTGCGCTCATTTAGGCTTTTGAAAATCTTAAACGCGTCCTTTGTTTTGCCACTTTTCACATCAAGCGAATCTACCACAAAGAGCTTATTTTCAACCGCCTTTTGATAAAGCGCGTAATTTAGCGCAAGTTTTTTTTGCTTTTTGTTGATTTTAATATCATAGTTGCGATTGTTGCTTGGTCCGTGTGAAACACCACCGCCGACAAATACAGGCGAAGTAATACTCCCAGCCCTAGCGCGTCCGCCACCTTTTTGACTCCACGGCTTTTTGCCACCGCCACTAACTTCGCCCCTAGTCTTTGCTTTCGCGCTATTTAGGCGCAAAGACGCCAAATAAGATTTGACATACAAATATAAATTATGCTCTTTGATTTCCGCGTATTCACTAGGAAGCGCAACATAATTTTTTGAACTATCTGTGGATTTTTTAAAATCTTTATCTAAAATTATTGCCTTACTCATCTCTAATCCCTTTTTATGAATCTCATTTGATAATTTGGATTCGCCCAAATGCGCCATCATAACCCGCGCTTGAGCCTTTTAGCACAAGAATCGCATTTTCTTTATCAAAAGACAAAACTTCATTTTGAACGCTCACTAGCTCATCGCCGTAATGTCCAGCCATTTTTTTGCCCTTTTGGACGCGTCCGGGCCACTCTCTATTACCAATCGAACCGGGAGCGCGATGAAAGCGTGAGCCGTGCGCCGCAGGACCGCCTTGAAAATTCCATCGTCTCATTACCCCGCTATATCCGCGCCCTTTGGTTTTAAAGGACACTTTTACACGCTTCGCACTCTCCAATACGCTCAAATCCAAATTGCCGACTTCTTTGTTTGCTACGCTCAAAGTTGCGAATCGATTAAATTCTTTGGTGATATTATATTTCTTTTGTTGCCCTGCTAGTGGCTTATTGAACGCTTTGCCTTTTTTGTATGCCACGATTGCCTTGCCATTTTCTAACAACTCACACACCTTTGAATCTACGATTTTTAGTAGCGTAACGGCTTGGCTTTTCTCGCCTAGCGTCCTACTCATACCGATTTTTTCTACAACAAATTCCATTTTTTAAATCCTTAATTTATAAAGGTTACTTCGACTTCCACTTCTGGTGCTAAATCAAGCCCCATAAGGCTATCAACCGTATCTGGCGTAGCGGACATAATGTCTATGATTCTGCTGTGGATTCGCATTTCAAATTGCTCACGCGAATCTTTGTTGATATGCGGAGAGCGCAAGACGGTGTATTTTCGCTTCCTTGTAGGGAGCGGGATAGGACCGATGATTTCAGAACCTGTGCGTTTCGCAGTCTCTACAATCGAGCCAACCGACCTATCAAGCACTCTGTGGTCGTAAGCTTTTAGTTTTAGTCGCATTTTTTCCATATTTTTAAATCCTTGAAAAGGCAAAAGCCTAATTTCTAAAAAAGGCGAAATTTTAGTAAAAAATTCATTCAAATGTCAATACCAAATCAAGCAAAAACCGCAAATTTATAAAAATTTGTTTCCTTTTTTTTAGGATAATTTTCGCAGAATCTAATATATTTTCACGCTAGATTCTGCGATTTTTTGTGTGATTCGCAGAATCTGTGTTATTTATTCCGTCATTGCGAAAAAATCCGTAGCATTTTCGTGGCAATCTATGTCTGTTTAATTTTTATTTTGGATTGCTTCGTTGTTTTCGCTATCGCTCAAACTGCCTCGCAATGACAATTTTTTTAGATTCTACGATTTGTGTCTTTCAAACAATCGAAGTAATGGCGGTAGTGCTTTGCTTTGTTTTGGCGCGAAATGAGCGAAATAGAACTAATCGTTCATTGAGCGAAATTTTGTGCCAAAACAAAGCAAATGATTACCCAAGACACAAATTGCGAATCTACCACCC
>NZ_JBSIUQ010000012.1:0-66052 GCF_053654695.1 Helicobacter sp. 23-1044 | reverse complement strand
GAGAATTTTTGAGATTTTTTGGGTGAGATTCTGCGGAAAGTGAAAAATGCAGAATCTAAATATGGATTGCCACGATTCTGCTTCGCAGAATCTCGCAATAACGGAAAATTAAGGCAGAATCTGCGATTTGCAAGAAAAATGCAGAATCTACTCTAAATTCGCAGAATCTAATTGAGATATTTCGCTTCGCTCAATATGACAATATTTTTTTGGATTGCTTCGTTGTGGCTTCGCCACTGCCTCGCAATGACAAAAAATTAAGGCAGATTCTGCGATTCGCACAAAAATGCAGAATCTAAATATGGATTGCCACGATTTTGCAAAGCAAAATCTCGCAATGACGAAGTGGTGGCAGATTCTGCGAATCGTGCACAAAAACGCAGAATCTTGCAAATAATAAATCTTTGTGCTTGTGCGTGTGCTTTTGCCGATATTTGTTAGCAGGGGGCAAAAATGGCAACAATGAGCTTTGATGAGGCGTTTAAAAGCGTGATTATCGCAAATGATGCGAAGTTAAATTTAAAGCAAAATCATTTGCATATCACCCAAAACGACAATGAGGCGAATCTCTACCTAAAAGATTTAGCTTTTATAATCCTTGAATCGCCGCGAATCACGCTTACTTCGGCACTTTTAAGGGCGATGGCAGATTCTAAAATCGTGCTTTTATCTTGCAATGAATCGCATTTGCCAAATGGTATTTTTATGCCATTTTTAGCACATTTCCAAGCCTCCCAAGTCGCAAAAGAGCAAATCGCGGTAAAAGAGCAGACAAAGGCGATTTTGTGGCAAAAGATTATCCAAAACAAAATCCGCAATCAAGCCTTTGTCTTATCGCACGCAGGGCATACGAGTCAAAGCGATGAGTTGATAGATATGGCAAAGCAAGTGCGCCTCAATGATAGCGCATTCGCAGAATCTCGCGCTGCCGCGCTATATTTTAAGACACTTTTTGGTAAAGAATTTAGCAGAAATGAGCTTTGTTTTGAAAATTCTGCGCTAAATTATGGCTACGCGATTGTGCGCGGGGCTATCGTGCGCGCAGTTTGCATAAGTGGGCTTTTAGCGTGGTTTGGGATAAAACACGCAAATGCGCTTAATCAATTTAATCTCTGCGATGACATTATCGAGCCATTTCGCGCATTTGTGGATATGAGAGTGCTATCATTACAAAGTGATAGCGAGTTTTTAGGCAAGGCGCATAAACACGCGCTCATTGAGAATCTCCAAAGCGAAGTGCAACTCAATGATAAAAAATTGCCTCTCATTCGCGCGGTAAATCACTTCGTGCAGAGTTTTAGAAGTGCGTTGCTTGATGGTGGGGAGCTCGCAAATGTTGGCTTTGCGTGATGATAAGTTTATGCGTGTGTTGCTGATGTTTGATATTCCTACAAAAACAAGAATCGAGCAAAGAGAAGCAAAAAAATTCCGTAACGAGCTAATAAAACAGGGATTTTTTATGATGCAATTTAGCGTGTATATGCGAATCTGCAAAGGTGCGAGTGCGGCAAAAAGCGCGGTGGAGCGGGTGCGTGGGATACTGCCACCGCTTGGCAATGTCCGCACACTTATCATCACCGAAAAGCAGTTTGATAATATGCAGATTTTGCTTGGGAGTGCGGGATTTAATGAGAAAATGAATGATGATAAAAATCTCGTGCTTTTTGCCTTTGATGAAAAAATCGGGGATTATAGATATTTGAGTGAGCCAACGCGGGATAGCGCAGAATCTAGCGTAGATTCTGCGATAGAAGCACAATTAGCGCAAATACCAAGCAAGCCGATGCCTAAATCTAAAAAGCCCGTAGAGCAAAGGTTGTTTGAGTTTTAGAATTGTGCGATTTAATTTTGCGTCAATTTAATCAAAGCAAACAATAGCCCAACGATAGCGATTTGAGTAGTTAGAAGCCATCTCAATAAATCCGACTTTATTTCTGCTATTTTGACTTCTAGCTTCGATTCTACTTTATCAATATTGTTTTTTAAAAGCATAAATTCATCTTTTAAATCTTTCAAATCAGCCTTTGTGGCTAATTTATCCAAATCCTTGCCATTTTGCTCTAAAATCGAATCTGCAATTTCCACAAAATCATTTTTGATTTTCGTGCGATTTTCACTAGGGATGTTAGAAAAATTAGTGTTTATAAAGTTATCTATTAAAATTTGTGTGCTTCTATTTAATGCCATCATCGATATAAAGTCCTTTGTTTGTGATATTTCGTGGCATTATAGCGTAAAATTATAGAAATTCAAGATTTAACCTTCATAATTTACAAATCCCGCATAATTTACAAATCCCGCACCACTACAACCCATTCCAATCATCATCATCCGTGTTGTTATTTTTGCAATTTTTATCAAATTTATTTTGGTGTTATTTTTTGCCGTGTGTGCGATATGTTTGATTATTTTGGCTTGGCTTATTCGCAGAATCTACGCTTTGCTTTTTGCTTACTTTGCGTAAATCATTTATGCGCGAATCTAACTCAAAATCCGTTTTTGCCAAAAGATTTTTATATGCTTCTATGCACTCGCGCTGTAAAGATTCGCTAATACCATTTAGTTTGATTTGTGTATCGCCATAGCCGTAGAATTTCGCCCCGCCAAATTTATAATATTCGCCTTTGTTGTTATCAAGCGCAGTCAAGCAGAGCAAGACTAATCCTAACTCTGCTTTGGTTAGATTGAAATAGCGCAATTTGCCGACAAACTCCGTGCCTGCGCCTAGTGGGGAGATGGTAGAGCTTATATTATTGCCGATTTTTCCATTTGGTTTGCGGATATTTTGCAAAGGTTCGTAAAATCTAAAACCATTTTCCTTACAAAATTTTGGTAAAGGTTTATTGTCTTTTTTAGCTTGTTTTACAGGGTCTGTTATGTTATATGTAGAATTATTTTCATAAGTTGCTTTATTTGGAGGATTTGTAGCGATAAAAAAATGCGAAAAACTAATGCGTGATTTTAGCGAGAAATTTTTGCTACCATTTGTGATAATCGCCCCAAAGATTCGCTCTGTCATATCTAATCTAGTTTCTTTGTCTTTGTCAAAATTATGTCTAGTATGATTTGTAACATTGCCATCTTTATCTATATATTCTTCGGGCGCATTTGTTTGAAATTTGCCAAAGCTAAGCACTTGTGAAATAGTGCGAATCACTCCACGCACACTAGAACCGCTTAGGGCGTATTTATCACCAATTTTAAAAAACGCTTTTGTGGTTTTGTTGTCGGCATTTTTGCCCTCAAATCCACCTGCAAAAATATCGCTTTTTGCGATGATTGTAAGCTCTAAAATCCCGCTTTGAGAATCGCTAAATGGCTTTTCAAAGCTGATTTTATCATCTGCGACTTCGCCAAACTCTTGGGGATAAAATACGGTCTCATTTGGTTCTATGAATTTGTATGGCGACTCTTTGCTATTTTGATTGCCTTTTGACTTTGCGTTATAATTGTTTTTATTTTGTTGATTGCCGCCGCCACGATTGTTATGATTGCCGTAATTTCTGTAATTTCTACCCATTTTCGCCCCCTTTTGTAGAATCTATATTTTTCTCAAATCCCGCAAATACGCTAAATTTGTGTGTCAAAACAGGCAGATTTTCGCACACTTCATCGCACACTTCCTCCCAAATCTGCGCAATTCTTGCTACCTTGCCATTTATGGCTATGAAATTCTCAAAATCTATGTGCGGATAGTCATTTAGGCAAAATCGCTTAAACAAAAAGCCGTTGTTTATGTGGCGAATGCAAATACACTCATTTGTCCCCGCGCAAAATAGCCCCGCTTCTACGATAAAATTTCGCTCATTGTGAAGCGAATCAAAGTTAGGCAAAATTTGGGGCGAATCTATCAAACACTCTTTAATCTCTTTGTCGCTCATTAAAATATAGCCTTCAAATTTGTTGTTTTCGCTTTGTAATGCGCTAAATTGCGCTTTTAGTTCATCAAAATTTTTCATATTTTTTCTCCATTTTTTTCTAAATCTCCGCTAAAAAATCCGTGTCCTTTGCTACTTGCCGCACCAAGTGGCAAAAGGCTAGTGCAAATGTCTTTTAAGGCACATTCAAAGGATTTTATCGCTTTGTCAAACAAATTCTTTTGATTTGAGGCTTGCGAATCTGCGCTATGATTTGGCGTATTTGACACAAAAATATCTAATTTAAACGCGGGGCTTGTATTTGCTTTTTCTTGAAACAACGCCCCATCAATCGTCCCACCTGTAAATCTATCTATGCTATTGTGTGCAAAAAGGTGCGAATCTTTGTTTTCATCAAAATCTAAATAAATGTCGCTTATTAGGATTTTGCCCTTTGTGGCTTGGGATTTGGTGGATTTATCGCTAGATTCTGCGCTGCCAAAAAGTGTAGCGTGGATTTGTGTGGCTTTGTTGTTTAGTTCGCTATTTTGGCTAGATTCTGCGACTATAAAATTCCCTAAATCTTTGTTAATATAAAAGCGTGTCCTTTGGGACAGCGCGCCTTTTATGCTGCTAGCAGGGATTAGTAGTTTGCACTCACTTAAATCGCCTTTCTCATAATCGATGATTTTTTCGCTCACACCGATACTATCAGCTTCTTTGTCGCCAAATCCAGCACCAAATAAAAATACACTTTCAGGTCTTAGATTTAGCGTGTAATGCGTGAAATTTTTGGTAGATAACACACTATAATCAGGCGTGAAATGTTCGCTTAGAGTCTCATTTAGCGAAGCGGATTTGCTAAATGGCGTTTGCAAAATCTCATAAGTGATTTTGTGTGCTTTGATTTTGCCAAAGCCCTTTGTGCTACCTGCTCCAAAGCGGATATTTGGCGAATAAAAAAGGCTTAAAATCTTAAAAAACGCTTCTTTATCGCTATTGTCTTGGCAGCCCTCACTTTGACAATCCATAGAAACAGCGCATTTAAACCTTGTGCCTTTGAAAATGACTTCTTCATCAAACTTTGCGCCATCTTTGCAAGAACCATTATAATCTATTGCGTTGTGTTGCCTTTGTGGGAGATTAAGAAAATGCGATAAAAATTTGGATTTTGCAAGTTTGCTAAATGGGATTAGATTTTCTTTGACTTCCATTTTTTCGTCCAAAAGCAAAACATTTGAAAAGATAAGTCGTGAGCTAAAATCTTGCGAACCAAAGAGCGAATCCAACTCATTTTTATTAAAAATCTCTTTTGCATTTGCTTTAATCACGCCACAAATGCTAGTGCCAAGAATGATGGGCAATCCATTAAAATCGCGCTGAATAGGGCTATCATAAAGCATATCAAAATCCCCACTGCCAAAGTGAAGCGCGGAATCTGCCTCCAAAATGATATGTGCTAAAATTGTCTCTTTACTCATTTGTCGCCCCCTCTATTTTGTGCTTTATTGTTTGCTTTTGGCATACGCGTAGCAAGCAAAGCAATGGCGTCTTTGTCGTGCTTACTTACAAAATTTTCTAACACTTCTCGTCCATCGCTCCATTTTTCTTTTAATCGCTCTTCGTTTATATATTCTTTGATATGTTCTGCTAATTTATCTTCATCTACCATTTGGGTAAAAGCGCGAATCGCACCCCATTGTGTGTTTGTAAGATTATCGCTAAATTTATCTTTGTTATCTGCAATAAATTTATCTACGGCGTTTGCGTTCTCAACTTCGTGTATTTGCAAGTCGCGCAAATCGCTTAAATATGCTATTAAGTCGCTATCTTTTTGAAAATCTTGCGCAGCAAAATCACTTAAATTAGCAAAATTGATTTTGCCATCTTGCAACGCAAATGATTTTGCACCCTGCCCACACATTAAAAAGCTAGGATTCACTAGCATTTCGCCATAACCCTCGCTTAAAAATCCACCTGCAAAAAATCTACCATTTTTTAGTTTTTCTTTATCGCTCTCACTTAGATTTGTAAGCGCAATAACGCTACCTTGCGAAATGCTTAGCCTCGCGCTATCTTTTGCTTTGCGCTTTTGATTGTATGGCGTGTGGATTTGGGTTTGCAAATGTGTTTTGTGCCACATAATTTGTGCGGATTCTAACCCTAAATTTTGCGCATTTAGACTAAAAGTAGGCATTGCAGTATCACTATCAAAAAGAGCCAAAGGGGAGGCGACATAGAGAAAAACTTCGTTTGAATCGCTATGTGAATCTGCGGAAATCTCGCTAAAATCCTCCATAACTTCGATTTTCACCTTGCCATATTCGGCGTTTTTAGATTTGCCAATAAAGTGCAATCCTTGCAAAATCTGTGTGATTTTATCGATTGTATCTTTTTCTATGCTACTATCAAATCTCACACAAAATCCAAACTCCGCGCCTTTTGTGATGGCTTCATAGCCAAACATTTCATTATCTTTTGTGGATAGATTGACTTTTTGTGTGTAGTTTGTCGCTAAATCAGCTATTTGTAAATCCGCATTTATGTAGCCAACGCGAATTTGTTTTAGTTGCTTTTCTTGCAAAGATTCACTGCCCAAATCACAAAATAGCGCGTTATAAACTTCGCTAGAATTTTTTTGCGTAGTTTTTTGCATTGCTTCTTTTGGGCGAAAAAAGCAAAGTGGGGTTTTGTATGCGATTTTGCCATTGATAAATGGCTTTGCCTCGCCAAATCTCACTGCACCGCTATGAAAAATATCAAAAGGCTTTGCAAACTCATCATAATGCTTTGCTACGATGCCTAAAAACACCGCACCGCTGATACAATCTCTACTTTGATTTTTGCCCTGCGTATTCGCGCTCTTTTGTAAAACAATGTCGCTTAAAAGTGTGAGTTTAAAAAATCTTTGTGCCATTTTTATCCCCTTTAATGCGTAGAATCCGCGCTAGGATTTGCGCTTACAATCTCTAGCCGTCCTAATCCCCTATTGCGATTTAGTCCCATTGATTTTAGGGATTTGAGTAGATTTTGCATAGATTCTACATAGTCTGATGGGATATTGTGGATTGCTCCATAAAGGCTTATAGGCTTTACTACTTCGATTTCGCGTAATGTGCCTTCTTTTGCACTGCCAAACTTCTCATCAATCGCAGTGGAGGCGATTTTGGCATATAAAAAATATGTTAGATTTTGTGCTTTTAGCTCTTTTTTGGTGGATTGGCTTAAAATCGCATTGCTAAAATGACAAGCCCCAGCATTTGGAGCGCGATTTTTTTGCACTTCCTCACCAAAGCAAGTTTCTACAAAATCGCTTGAAAAATGCTCTTTGTTTGCAACTGCAACCTCCCTTAAAACGCCTTTTAGGCTTTTAGCAGGGACAAAGGGGAATCCATCGCTATCTTTTATCACGCTATTGTCAAATCGCACCCCGCCACTAAGCCCACTGCTTAAATGCCAAAAATCTAAAAATGTGATTTTATAGTGGATAATTTTACTCATTTTGCTCCCCCTTGTGTGCTTTGCGTGTTTGAAATAATGCTGATAATGTCAAAAATTGGTGTTTTTTCCGTGCTATCTTTTTGCACTATGAGATTTTCTATACGCAAATCTTTATGTAGGGCTTTAAATTTTGTTAGATTTTGCTCCCCAAAATCTGCGTAGATTTTAGCGATTTGTTGCAGTTCGTTGTTAGCTAAATTGCGATTAGATTCTAAGATGCTTAGCCATTGTCTAAGACGAGAAGTAGGCGCGTCTTTTTTAGATTCTTGGGAGCGAAAAATCTCTACTAAATTTAGCAGATTTTCTATTGTTGGAGTAGAGTCGTTGATTTGTCGTAAAAAATACGCACCAAAATCTAAACGCACAGGCTTAGAATCTATCTGATTTGCACCCAAAGTTAGCTCATTTTCGACAAACGCACTAAAACTTCGCACCGCAGAGCTTTGGATATTGTGAAACAAAAGCGATGAGGGCGGATTTTTGGCATTTATGGCTTTTGAATCGCTTTTAGCACGAGCGCACAAATCTTTGGCAAGTTTTAGCGCGTAGTGGATAGGATATTTGTGGTTAAAAAATGCGATTCCTGCACAGGCTGTTAGATTTGTGGCGTTTGGGATATATTTTGCAAGATTTTTTGCAAGTTCGCTTGTGAGATTTTCAAAATGCGCTAAAAAGTTTTTTGCAAAATCTAGCGCAATATCCGCATTGCAAACCACTACCAAATCATCGCCACCGCAAATCACTTCGCGGATTTTGAAGCTATCGTTTTTGGTTAGATTTTGTTTTGTGGATTCACAGGCTTTTTTAAATGCGTTTTTTGTGGCAGAATCTAACTTATGTGAAAAATCTTTCATTTCAGTTTTGTCTAAATTTCGCACGATTGCGCCTAGTGCGTTGCCATCGGCATAAAGCAGAGCGATTTTGTTTTTATTGTTAGAGAGTTTGGAGAGTTCATTTATAACATTTGGGTGTTTGTTGTTGAATGTTTCAAAACTTTGGAGTTTTTGAAGTGTGGATTTATCGCTATCACTGCTTACAAGTGGCAAAGCGGTTTTTGGATTGTGCTTTAAAATGCAGTGTGAAAAATCAAGCGGAAATGTGATTTTATTTCGTGCGATTTTTAGGCGCGATTCTAGCGTGGCATTTGCGCTTTTATAATCGTTGTCATATTTTACTACCGCTTGGGTGATTTGAAGCCCATAGGATTGTTTTGCGATTAGTTTTGGCAAATATTTGATGACATTTTGCAAATCTGCTTCATTATCAAAAATCGCACGAAAATTCCCCGCATTTGATAAAATCACCTCTTTTGGGTTTTTGGATAGATTCACGCCATTTTCTTGCAAAAAACTCTGTAAATTCTGCCCTAAATCATCAATTTTCTTTATTAGCTCACTTGCTCCGATAATCTCACGCAACGCGTTTGTGCGAAAGATAAAATCCTGCAACCCAATCGCGCTAAATCCATAAAGATATTCACCCATCTTTGCTCCTTATGCAGTTTAAACTTAAATCTACGCCTAATATGATTTTCTTTATCATTATATCAAAAAATACAAATTTAAGACTTGAATTTATTATAGTTTAAGTTCTTATACCATTTTTAGATTCTGCGTTTTGCAAAGATTCTGCGAAAAATGCGCTTTATTTTATTTCTTATGCGATTTAGCAATAATGTCTTTTTGTGCTTTTCTATGATTTTCCCTTCCAAACTCTCCAAAAACTCCCTTACAAACGGAGTTTTTAGCATATATAAAAACCAAATTTCACTTTTTGGCACATTCGCATCATTCCAAGGTTTTTTCTCTCCGACAAAATGCAGTTGAATGGGGCGAAGTCGCGCAGAATCTAACTCTTTTTGCGAATAAATTTCTGGCACTAACTTTTCCCAATTATCCCCATAAACTTCCCAATTCGCGTGGCAAACGATATGTGCTGGGGAAAGCGTGGCGATGTGCGGATAGCAGATGATATTTAGCACATCCTGCTCTGCTAAAACTAACTTTTTGGCGTTTTCTTTTAGATAATTTACCAACTTTGTCTCGATATCATCCGCCCTCCACGCCTTTAAGTTCGCTATCAAATATCCGCCACCAACGCCATTTTTAACCGCCAAAAATTCCTCATCGCTAAAATTTCTATACCCCTTTTTCCAACCATCAAGCGGATAAATCGCATTTGGATTATTCGCCCTAACTCCAGCGAGATAATCATCGCCCTTAAACGCTAAAAAACTCTCGCTCACATCACCCAAAAATACCACATCCACATCGCTTATTATAATTTTCTCAAACTCAAAATGCGAAGTTAGCAAAAGTTTATAAAAAAACTCTTTTGCAAAATGCGCTTGCAATCCTAACTTCCCCCACTCATCGCAGAATCTACCATCCATATCGATAAATTCAAGCGAGGCAAACTCGCCAAACTCCGCAATAGTATCTTTCAACATCTGCTGATTTCGCGCTGATAAATCATTATGCAAAACAAATAGGCGATAAAAAAGCTGGATTTTTGCGGGAGATTCTGCGAATTTTTGGTAAGATTCTGCGTTTTTCGCAGAATCCGCAGAATTTGTGGCATTCGCAGAATTTAAATTTTTCGCAGAATCTAGCGCGAAATCAAATGCAGATTCTGCGATTTTTGTAGAATCTGGCGCAATTTTTGAAGTAGATTCTGCGTTTATCGCAGAATCTCTATTCTGCCCCCCCCCTATTTAGCATTTCTTGCAAACTACCATCCACCTCTCTTTTTGCGTTTTCTAAAAGCGAGTAAAATGCCACACCCGCCGGGATTACATAATTTTTATCAAAGCAAAATGCTATTGGAATTTCTATCATTTTTTACTCCCTGCCACGCGCGATTTTTACGCCTAAACTTGATAATTTCGCTTCAATATTTTCATATCCTCTATCCAAATGATAGATTCGGTGAATCTTTGTTTTGCCCTGTGAGACGAGCGCGGCAAGGATTAGCGCAGAGCTTGCACGCAAATCTGTCGCCATCACATCTGCGCCTTTTAGCTCTGTGCGCCCGCTTATTTTGGCGATATTGCCCATCAGCGCGATATTTGCGCCAAGTCTATGCAATTCATTTATGTGCATAAAGCGATTTTCAAAAAGTCGCTCTTCGATAATGCTAACGCCCTCGCATTGCGTAGCTAACGCCATAAACTGCGCTTGCATATCGGTAGGAAAGCCCGGATATTCGCTTGTGCTAATCTCAAAGGCATTGCGTTTAATGGCGGGTTTTAGGGTGAGATTCACCAAATCTTGCGATAATGAAACCCGCCCCCTAGCCCCCTCCGCAAGGGCGGGGGAATCTTTTGGAATTTTCTCCGCAAGGGTGGGGGGATTTGCGACTTCATCGATTTCAAACCCAATTTCGCGCAGTTTATTTAGCACCGCCTCCAAATGCTTTGGCGCGACATCTTGCACTTGTATTTGCGCATTTGTAATCGCTCCCGCACATAGATAAGTCCCCGCTTCGATTCTATCTGGGATTATGCAAATTTCTTGCATTTTTAGCAGTTCGCCATCTGTGCCTGTGATGTGAATCTCATCGCTCCCCGCACCGCTGATTTCTACGCCACTTTGCGCCAAAACTTCGCATAGTTGAATGACTTCGGGTTCTTTGGCAGGATTTAGGATTGTCGTTTTGCCACGCGCAAGCGCCGCTGCCATTAGGACATTTTCCGTGCCTGTAACGGTAATTTTATCAAAAATGATTTGCGCACCTTTTAGCCCATTTGGCGCGGTTGCGGTAATGTAGCCATTTGCTATGCTAATCTCTGCGCCCATTTTTTGCATCGCCTTTATGTGTAAATCCACAGGACGCGCCCCAATCGCACACCCACCGGGCAAACTCACCTGACATTTGCCAAAGCGCGATAAAAGCGGTCCTAATAGTAAAATCGAAGCACGCATTTTTCGCACCATATCATAGATGACTTTCAAATTACTTATATTTTTTGTGTTTATTGTGGCTTCATTTGGGCTAGTTTCAAGCGATTCCGCGCCTAACATTGTCAAAATTTTTATTAGCGTTTTTATGTCCGTTACGCTAGGTAGATTGCGTAATTTTACATCATTTTTTGCCAAAATACTTGCGGCAATCAAAGGCAGTGCGGCATTTTTCGCACCGCTAATTTTCACAGCCCCGCTTAATTTTTTAACGCATTCAATTTCTAAAAAATCCATTCTTTTACCCCTTTTTTTGATTTGCCTTGCGGTATTTGAGACTAATGCCGATGCTATGCTCTATCTCTTTTTTAATGCTTGGATTTTTACTCGCCAAGTCGTCCCTAAACTGCGCTGCTTGCTCCATACTCATATATTCTAACATCGTAATGCTTTGAATTAGCGCAAGCCACGCATTTAAATTCTCCGCCCCCTTGTAATTTCTATAAAAATTCGCATAAAACTCTTTCATCACGCCATCCATAATCGCCTTATCCGCCTTGCTGTGCTGTACTTGCTCGATTAGAAAATCAAGCGTGGTTAGGGGCTTTTTTGGCTCTTTTGGTGCGCTACTAAAAAATCCACTTGCAAGCAAAATGACAAATACGACAAGCAACCCCACAAGCGCGATTGCGTAAAATAAAATGAAATATAACAGCGGATACACTTATCTTTTTGCCTTGTTTTTGGGATTATTGCGATTCGTGTTTTTTGGGCGCGAATCTTTGCGATTTGTGCTTGAATCTTTTGTGCGATTCGCAGAATCTGCCCCCAAATTGTCATTCTGAGCGAGTGAAACGAGCGAAGAATCTCTTTTCTTTTGAGATATTTCGCTTCGCTCAATATGACAATTCAAACTCTTTGCAAAAAGCTCATTATTTGCGCGGACAAAGCCCTCCACGCTACCGCAATCATAGCGAATCCCCTTAAATTTATACGCCAAAACGCGCGAAATCTGCGCTTGTTTGTTTAGCGCGTCAGTGATTTGAATCTCGCCCTTTTTGTCTGCCTTTGTGTAGCGCAAAATCGAAAAAATATCGGGCGTCAAAATATATCGCCCAATCACTGCCAAATTGCTCGGTGCATCCTTTGGTTCAGGCTTTTCTACCATTGATTTTATTTCAAAAATCCCACTCTCAATCTCCACGCCATCAATCACGCCATATTTGTTTAGCTCATCTTTTGGGACTTCTTGAATCGCCACAATCGCGCAACGATATTTTGCATAAAGCTCCGCCATTTGCGCTAGGACGCCATCTCCGTTTTCATTTATACATAAATCATCTGCCAAAATCACGCCAAACGCCTCAGCCCCGATTAAACTCTCCCCTGTTAAAATCGCATCGCCTAGCCCACGCATAGCCTTTTGACGCGTGTAAGTAAAGGTGCAACGCGCAATAATGTCATTTATTTCTTCCAAAAAATGCTCTTTTTTGGCGTCTTTTAGTTGCGCTTCTAGCTCGTAACTTGCGTCAAAATGGTCTTCAATGGCGCGTTTGCCCCGCCCCGTTACGATTGCCATCGTATCGCATTTTGCATTCAACGCTTCTTCGATTCCATATTGAATGAGAGGCTTTGCATTTACAGGGAGCATTTCCTTTGGTATCGCCTTTGTAGCAGGGAGAAACCGCGTCCCATAACCCGCTGCGGGAAATAAACATTTTTTAATCATCTTTTATCCTTTCGTGTTAAAATTGCCGTCATTGCGAGATTTTGCGTAGCAAAATCGTGGCAATCCATTTTTGATTCGTGGATTGCTTCGTTGTGGCTTCGCCACGCCTCGCAATGACGATAAAAGCACTTCATACCAATCCTATCTTTGAAGCGCGATAAAAATTATACGCTACGCGCCCACTTCGCGCACCCTTTTGCGTAGCGTAAGCAAGGGCTTTTTTGCGCACCTCATCACTAAAATCGCCCTCAAAATACAACGCCACGATTTGCAAATATTCATCGATTGTGGATTTGTAAAATGGCAACGATAGCCCAAATCTATCGCTAAGGCTGATTTTTTCCTCTACGGCGTCTTGAAAATGGATTTCGCCATTTATAAAATGCGCTCCCTCATTTTCGCTTTGCATTTCGCTAATCAAATGTTTGCGATTAGAAGTAGCGTAAAGCAAAACATTGCTTGGCACTTTTTCGATAGAGCCTTCAAGGACGACTTTCAACGCCTTGTAGCTCGTATCGTCCGCCTCAAAGCTCAAATCATCGCAAAACAAAATAAATTTATAGGGCTTATCGCGAATCTTATCAATTAGCATTGGCATAATATCAATATCGCTCATCGCAATTTGAATGACTTTTAATTCGCCCATAAATTTTGTAAAAATCGCACGAACCAAAGTGCTTTTCCCGCAACCACGCGCACCATAAAGAAGCGCATTCATTCCGCCACGCCCACTTATGAAACTTTGCGTATTTTTTAAAAGCGATTCTTTTTGCTCATCAATGCCGACTAATTTTTCTAAATCAAATGCGTTAAAATCCTTGACTTCGTGTAAATATTTGCCCCGCCAAATAAAGGCATTGCTTATTTCAAAGTCTAATTTTTCAATCATTATTCTTTGCCTTTTTTATGAGTTTTATTCGCAGAATCTAGCGCAGATTCTGCGTTTTTTGGGCGGGATTTTGTAGATTCTGCGTTTTTTATATTGTTATTTCGAGTCTCTTTTTTGTCATTTTGAGCTTTGTCATTTTGAGCCGTAGGCGAAAAATCTCTTTTATTTTTTTTGAGATTCTTCGCTACGCTATCGCTTCGCTCAGAATGACAAATAAAGGTAAATTCTTCGCTTTGTTTAGGGCATTTATTAAATTTTAGTCCATTTTTATCCACGCTAATTTTTATATGAGAATCCTTTGTGAAACGCTCAAAGATTATCATTTCGCTTAATGGGATTTTGATAACTCTGTCTATGATTCGCTCAATCTCTCGCGCTCCAAGCGATTTGTCAAAGTCCAAATTTAGCAAATAATCCACCGCCTTTGAATCTAGCGCGATTTGAATATCTTTTAATTGCAAATTTAAATCAGCGATTTGTTTTGCGACAATCTGCCTTAAATGCGACATTTCAAGCGCATTAAACTTCACCACACAATCCAAGCGATTGCGAAACTCAGGCGAAAAAATCTCTTTTAACGCGCTATCTTTGGCACTTGAATCCTTTGTAAATCCAAGCGTAGGCATTTCTCCCTGCCCCACATTTGAAGTCATAATGATTATGACATTTTTAAAATCCGCCTTATTTCCGCTATTGTCCGTCAATGTCGCACTATCAAAAATCTGCAAAAGTAGATTATAAATGCTACTATGCGCCTTTTCGATTTCATCAAGTAGCAAAACGCAATGCGAATCCTTGCGAATCGCCTCCACAAGCAAACCGCCCTCTTCAAATCCCACATATCCCGCAGGTGCGCCCACAAGGCGCGAAACCGAATGCGCCTCGCTGTATTCGCTCATATCAAAGCGTTTGAGATTGATATTTAGATTTTTGGCAAGTTCCTTTGCAAGTTCGCTTTTGCCCACGCCTGTGGGTCCTGTGAATAAAAACACGCCGATGGGTTTATTTGGATTGCCAAGCCCAGCTTTGTTTTTAAGTAGCGATTTGTAAAGTGCCTCTATCGCCAAATCCTGCCCATAGATTCGCGCTTTTAGTTTGGCGCAGAGATTTTTTAGCAAAATCTTATCATCTACGCTTTTATCAAGTGGGAGCTTTAAAATCCGCGCCACTAGGGATTCAATGTCGCTTTGCTCTATTTTATCTTTTCGTGCGATTTTATAATGCGCCCCCGCTTCATCAAGCAAATCAATCGCGCTATCTGGCAAAAATCTATCGTTGATATATTTTGTGGAGAGATTTACGCAGGATTTTAACGCGCTTGTGGCGTAGCTCACGCCGTGAAATTTCTCATAAAATGGCGCAAGTTGCGTTAAAATTTTAAGCGAATCTTCAATGCTAGGCTCATTTATATCAACCTTTGCAAATCGGCGCGATAACGCCTTGTCTTTGTTGAAATGATTGCGAAATTCGCTAAAAGTAGTCGCTCCAATGCAACGAAACGCACCATTTGAAAGCGCGGGTTTAAGCAAATTTGATACATCTAAACTCCCGCCACTTGTGCTTCCAGCCCCTACAATCGTGTGAATCTCATCAATAAACATTATGGCATTTTTTATTGTTGCAAAACTATTTAGCACCTCTTTTAGCCGTTTTTCAAAATCGCCTCTATACTTTGTCCCTGCGATTAGTGCGCCCAAATCAAGCGCGAAAATTCTGCAATCTTTTAACTCATCGATTATTTCATTTTTAGCGATTTTTAGTGCCAAACCCTCCGCAATCGCCGTTTTGCCCACGCCTGATTCGCCTACCAAAATGGGATTATTTTTTTTGCGCCTACACAAAATCTCACACACGCGCTCAATTTCTCGCTCTCGCCCTATCACAGGGTCGATTTTCCCATCTTTTGCCAAAGCAACAAGATCTTTTGTGTAAGTTGCAATGGCGGAGGATTCAGTCGCTTCGGCGGATTCGGGGGCGGATTTTGTTTGCGCATTTTTGTCAATCACCTGCTCCAAAATATCTAACTTTGTGATATTTTGCGCTTTTAGTAGCATCGTAGAATAAGCGCGTTCATCGCTTGTAAGGGCGATAAGCAAGTCAAAAATATCCATATAACGCTTTTTTTTGTTATCCGCCAAATTTATCATAATGCCAAAAACATTCTCTAACGCGGTGGTGTAGATAGGATTGCGCACTGATTCGCCTGAATCTAAATAATTTTTCAAATAATTTAGCGTTAAAAGCTTTAATTCATCGGTATTTGCGCCCACATTTGCCAAAAATCGCTCCCCGTCATCGTTGTTTAGCAATGCCAAAAAAATGTGTTCGGTTGTCAAAATATCGTGGTGCAGGATACCAGCCGTTTTTAGCGCGTCCTCCATAATGGCATTTAGATTTTTGTCTAACATCATTTTATGTCCTTAAAAGCGATAGATTCTGCGATTTTGCGCTAGATTCTGCGAATCGCAGAATCTGCTTTGTTTTATTTTGCGCGAATCGCAGAATCTCTTTATTTATTGTTTTGCAGAATCTCTTTTTTGTCATTTTGAGCGAAGCGAAAAATCTCATTTCATTCGTCCTCAACTACGATTCGCAAGGGGTATCCCGCCTCTTTTGATTTGATTCGTGCAATTTTTGCCTTTGTGTGCGCAATATCATAGGGATAAATGCCACAAATGCCACTGCCCTCGTTGTGAATCTTTAACATTATGCTTTCTGCTTCGCTTTGATTTTTCCTAAAAACTTCACACAAAATCATCACCACAAATTCCATCGCCGTGTAATCGTCATTTAGCATTATAACCTTTGACATTTTAGGCAGTGGGACTTCCACGCTTATGGCGACTTCCTCTTTGATTTTTTCCATAATTTGCTCTTTGTTTAGAAATTAAAATCGTAATTTTAGCATAAGTTTTGGCGTGATTTACAAAATAGAATTTACGATAAATTATTGTATAATGCGCCATAAATTTTATGCAAATTTTTATGCACTCAAATTTTATACAAAGGTTACGGCGTTTATGAAGCTAATTTTTAATTTTTTCTCGCGTTTTATGCCCTATATCAAGGGACATTACAAGTATTTTGCAATAGCGATTTTAGGCTCTCTTATGACAGCAGGGGCGACTGCGGGAGTGGCGTATTTTATAAATCCATTGCTTGGCACACTAAATGGCAAAGTGCCAAATCTCCCGCTAATTAGCTTTGAATCAATGCAAAATAATCAAAACCTTGCACTTGTGATGGCAAGTATCATTGTATTTTTGTATCTAATGAAATCAGGCGGTATGTATATTCAAGGCTATTTTATGACTTATATCGGGGGCAATATCGTCCGCAAGATTCAAGATAGAATGCTTCGCCGTGTGCTATCTTTTGAGCTAGGATATTTTAATAAAATGCGCACTGGAGAGCTAATATCGCGCACACTTAGCGATGTGGGGGCGATTCGCACCGCTGTTAGCAACTATATCCCTGAATTTGTGCGTGAAGTTATCACAATCATAGGACTTGCCGCTGTTGTGATTTATCAAAATCCAAAATTGGCATTCTTTGGATTAGTCGTAATGCCTATGGCTGTAATCCCGCTAAAAATGATTTTTCGTAAAATCAAAAAATATCTCCACACTTCAATGCAAAAAGGCGCGGATATTAGCGCGAAAATCGTAGAAATCTTTAATAATGTAGAGATTATCAAAGCAAGCAATGGCGAAAAAATGGAGGCAGATATTTTTGAAGCAAAAAATTTGGAGCTTTTCAAAATCGGTATGAAATCCACCAAATACGGACAGCTAACCACGCCACTAATGGAAGTGCTTGGCTCTATTGCCTTTGGAATCGTGCTTTATATCGCAATCATTCAAATAAACAAAGGCAATCTCACAATGGAGCAATTTGGTAGCTTTGCCACCGCACTTTTTATGCTTTGGACGCCGATAAAGCGACTTGTAAATATGTGGGGCGGAATGCAGGGCGTGATTGTGGCAAATGACAGAATTTCGCAGATTTTGGAGAGAGAGCCTGAAATAAAAGACGGCACAATAACGCTAAATGCGCCGATTCAAAGCATTGAGCTAAAAAATGCAAGTTTCAAATACGGCGATATTGATGCGATAAATGGCGTGAATCTAAACTTTAAGCGCAATGAAATCACCGCGCTTGTGGGAAAAAGCGGTGCAGGGAAAAGCACTTTGGTAAATCTAATATTACGCCTTTATGAATGCAGTGGCGGAGAAATCGCCATAAATGGCAAAAATATCAACGACTACACGCAACAAAGTCTTTGCGCAAATATCGCAATCGTAACGCAACGAATCTTTATTTTTAACGACACAATCGCCAAAAATGTCGCTTATGGGCAAGAAATCGATGAGGCAAGAGTCGAATCTGCTTTGAGGGACGCGCAAATGTGGGACTTTGTAAAGGATATGCCAGATGGGATTCATAGCATTTTAGATGAGTTTGGCGCGAATCTTAGTGGCGGACAAAGACAGCGAATCGCAATCGCAAGGGCACTTTATCGCAACCCTGAAATTTTGATTTTAGATGAAGTAACGAGCGCACTTGATATAAACACCGAAAATCTCATCAAAGAGGCAATAGGCGCGATTCGCAAGGATAAAATTATCATCATAATCGCCCACCGCCCTAGCACGATTGAGTTAGCCGATAAAGTGGTGCAGTTAGAAAATGGGGTTATAAAAAGTGTGCGTGTAAAGTAGGCAATTTGTCTTTGGGTATTCATTTCGCAGATTTTGCAAATCGCCACAAGGCACGGACGCAAAAGTCCGCTATCCTTGTGTCGATTCACCAAAAACTACGAAAGCAACACCGCAATTCGCAGAATTTGCGAGCGAAGCGAAGCAACCAATACTTCGATTGAGATTCTGCGAATCGCAGAATCTCGTGCAATTTTTTCGTCATTGCGAGTCCTTGCCAAAGGCAAGGGCGAAGCAATCCAAAAAAATTGTTATTGCGATAAGTCGCGCGTTTAAGGGCGACTTCGTGGCAATCCAAAATTCTCCCCCTCCCTTGCGAAATATACCCCGCCCCAACCCCTCCCGCAAGGGGAGGGGCTTTTCTCTATCTCCCCCTCCCTTGCGGAGGGGGATTAAGGGGGTGGGTAAAATTATTTTAGATTCTGCGATTCGAAAATTCGTGGCAATCTAAATCAAAGATTCTGCGTTTTTTATGCGAATCGCAGAATCCAAAAACTTAAATTCTTTTTTAGCTATAATCGCAAAATTTTATTTTCAAACGGAGCAAATTATGCAAAAAAAAATCGAAAAAATACAAGATTTTTTACAAAAAGAGGTAAAAAAGCGCGGATTTAAAAATGTCGTTTTTGGATTAAGCGGTGGCATTGATAGCGCGGTGGTGGGGCAGTTTTGCGCTTCTGTTTTTAAAAGCAAAGCAAAGGCAATCATTATGCCCGCATTTACTTCAAATCCTAAAAATACGCAAGATGCGATAAACTTCGCGCGGAGCGTTAGTTTGAGCTATGAAGTGGTGGATATTTCGCAGATTTTGCGGAGTTTTGTTGAAAATTTGGATTTATACAATGCGCCAAATGTCCGCCGTATAGGCAATCTCACGGCACGCATTAGAATGAGTGTGCTATATGATAAAAGTATCGAAAATAACGCGCTGGTGGTGGGTTGCAGTAATAAAAGTGAGCTTATGCTAGGCTATGGCACGATTTTTGGCGATTTGGCGTGTGCGATAAATCCCATCGGCGACTTATTTAAGAGCGAGATTTTCACACTCGCCCAAAATATCGGCATTCCACGCCATATCATCGCTAAAAAACCAAGTGCGGATTTATTCGCGGGGCAAAGCGATGAGGGCGATTTGGGATATAGTTATGCTGAAATCGATAAGATTTTAAGATTGATTGAAAAAGGTGCGGGGGCAAAGGACTTGATTCAAGCTGGTTTTGGCAAAAAATTCGCAGAATCTATCGCAAAAAAAGTAAAAAATAATAAATTTAAAAGCGAAATGCCAAAAGTGCTAAAATTATAAGAAATTTGATTTTGGGCGAGATACAAAATAGATTCTGCGATTTTGGCAAAATTACAAAGAAATTTCAAGGCAGATTCTGCGATTTTAAGCAAGATTCAAAGCAGATTCTGCGATTTGAAACATAAAAAAGGGGCAAAATGCGTTTTATTGATAGATATTTTTATAAGCCAAATTTCTTGCATATTTGCATAAGTTTTGCTTTGCTTCCTATGTCGCTTTTTTACCTTATCATAGCGACTTTACGGCGCAAATGTGCCAAATATTATGACTTCAAAATTCCTATAATTAGCGTGGGAAATCTCATCGCAGGTGGCAGTGGCAAAACGCCCTTTTTGTGCGAAATTGCAAATGATTTTGAAAATGTCGCCGTCATCTCGCGAGGTTACAAGCGCAAGAGCAAGGGGCTAGTGATAGTTTCAAAAAATGGCGAAATTTGCGCCACGCAAGAGCAAAGTGGCGATGAAGCATACCTAATCGCGCTAACTTTAAAAAATGCAAGTGTGATTGTCAGCAAAGACCGCGTAGCAGGGATTTTGGAGGCGCAAAAATTAGGCGCAAAAATCATTTTTTTAGATGATGGATTTCGCTTTAATTTTAAAAAATTAAGCATAGTTTTGCGCCCAAAATTAGAGCCATTTTTCAAACTCCCCATTCCTAGCGGAATCTACCGCGAAAATCCCTTTGCAAGGGGCGATTTAAATCTAAAAGAGGGCGTGGATTTTGTGCGCGAAGTGGGCGTAGAAAACGCCACAGCACGAATGCTACTTCTAACCGCCATCGCAAATCCCGCAAGATTAGATGAATTTTTGCCAAAAGGCGTCATCGGCAAGATTTTGCTAAAAGACCACGATAGATTTGATTTGGACTTTTTACGCACCGAATTTAAACGCGTGGGCGCGACTTCTTTGCTTGTTACGCGCAAGGATTTTGTGAAACTTAGCAAATGCGAATTGCCTTTGAGTATCTTAACGCTAAAAATCCGCATAGATTCACACATAAAAGAGCGAATAAAAAACTTCGTAGCGGAGTTTGATAAATCAAAATTAAAGGAAAAAAAATGAAGCAAAAATTATTTTCAATCGCCATATTTTTTATAAGTTTTTTGGCTGGAATTTTATTTTTTGGGGCAAAATATTTTACATTTGGATTGTCGTTTGAGGATTTGCTAGTAGTTGTAACTATGCCCTTAATTGGGACAAATCAAGTCATAATCGAGCTAATCTTAAAAGATAGTTTGCTATTGGTGCTATTGCCTAGCATTTTATGTGCGATTTTTATCACTTTTTTGCCAAATATTTGGCGCAATAAATTCACGCACAAATGCTATATTTTCATCAAACAAATTTTTATAAAAATCTTTGCAAATAGCGTTGTGTTAAGGTTTTTTATATGTATTTGTTTTTTTGTGATTGGATTTATTTTAGCGGATAAAAAACTCCAAATTACCACCGCGATAAATAATCATTATTTTGCAAGTTATTCGACGATTTATGAGGAAAATTACATTACACCAAAAATTAGCGATTTTAAAACACCAAAAAATAAAAGAAATTTGATTGTGATTTTCGCAGAATCTATCGAATCTACTTTTAGCAGCGATAATAATCCTTATGAGTTAATCGAATTGGGGGGGGCGTAACGCTACAAACTTTCACAAAATCGAACTTGGAGCAGATGAGCAATCACGCTATTCACCGCACGGAGAGTTAATCCCAAATCTTACAAATTTCGCACAAAATGGCATAAATTTTAGTGCAAACTACGCTTTGGGCGGACACTTCCCTACAAGCAATACAGGTTCGACAATCTCCGCCACCGTGGCATATTTTTGCGGTGTGCCATTCAAAATTTCTAGCGCATTTCACAAACATAAAAACGATATTTTGCCAAATGCCACTTGCATAGGCGACATTTTAGGCGCACTAGGGTATAATCAAAGCGCATTTACTGGCGCAAAAGCACCCTTTGGTGGATATGAAAATTTCATCAAAAATCAACACATAAAAATTTTTGACGCGGATTATTTTGTGGAAAATGGATTGCTCGAAAAGAAAGAAAATTGGGGTGTAAATGACTATGATTTATTTTCTTTTGCCAAAAAATATTTGGAGGATTACGATGATGACGCGCCATTTGCGCTATTTATTAGCACTATTGATTCGCATTATCCGGGATTTGTTGATAAAAATTTTTGCGCGGATTTGGAGGAAAATTACGCAAATTCTGTGCGTTGTAGTGATAAAATCATTGGGGATTTTGTGCGATTTGTGCAAAATTCGCGCTTTTGGGAGAATACTAGCATTGTGATTTTGGGCGACCATTTGACTACGGAGCGTGGATTTGTCCCGCAAGATGCGTTTCGCTACATTTATAATACCTTTATAAATCCGTATTTTAGCGCAAATCCAAGCAGAAATCTTATCAAAAAGCGCGAATTATCGCATTATGATTTTAGTGCGTTAATTTTAGATTCGATAGGGATTCGCACGGAAGCCTTTGGATTGGGGCGCAATCCGCTCTATGGCAAAACGCTATTAGAACAATATGGGCAGTTTGAATTTGATATGCAGATACGAATGAAATCCAAAGTATATGAAAATTTTTGGAAATAATCGCAGAATCTGCAAAATTTTCGCACTAGATTCTGCGAATCGCAGAATCTCGCAAATTCAAAATTCGCAGAATCTCCAAATATTTTCAAAAAACACAAAAATTTTTATGCTACAATTTCAAATTTTAACTTCAATTTTTAAGGACTTGCGTTGATTTCGTGGATGCAAAAGCATAAAAAATATTTAATCGTTACCATTTGGATAAGCACGATTGCCTTTATTGCCGCAGGAATGGTGGGCTGGGGGGCGTATAGTTTTGGCGGCTCATCTAGCGCGGTGGCGAAGGTGGGAAGCATTAAGATTACCGCGAATGATTTGAATTTAGAGTATAACAATATCTTGCGAAATTACGAGCAAAATAGCGGTATGACGCTTGATGCAGAGCAGGCAAAGGCGCTTGGCATTGAGGATTTGGCGATGCAAATGCTGATAAATAAAGCGTTGTTAGAGAATTTCGCGCTAGATTCTGCGATAAGAATTAGCGATGATGAGGTGTTTGATGAGATTAGCAAGATTGAGAGTTTTAAGGAAAATGGCGCATTTAACACAAATCTTTACAAAGAGATTCTGCGACAAAACCGCCTAAAACCGCTTGATTTCGAGGAAAAAACGCGCAGAGATTTGCTAATCCAAAAGATTTTGGCGTTGTTCCCATCCATTCTAACGCCGTTAGAAAAAGAGATTTTGGATTTGGTAAATTTGCAGGATAGATTAAGCGTGCAAATAATCCCCGCAAGTGCCGTGCGTGTGAATATTAGCGATGATGACTTGCAAAAATATTTTAATGAAAATAAGGAAAAATATAAAAGCGACAAACGCTTTGAAGTTGAGATTCTGCGATATGAGATAGATGCGGTGGAAGCGGAAGATTCTGCGATTAAGAAATATTATGATGATAATTTGCAAAATTATACAAAAGACGGCGCAAGGGAGGATTTTGGGGCGATAAAAGAGCGCGTGGCGGAGGATTTTAAAGAATGGAGGGCGAAGCGAAGTGCTTTGGAGGCGATTATCGCTTTGCGAGATGGGAAACAAAAAGGCGAGATTCTGCAAATCACTCAAAATTCGCACCCTGCGCTTGTTAGCGCGATTGAAAAAGCAAAGGGCAGAGTTGAACCCATTTTAGATGGCGGGGCGTATTACGCGATAAAAGTTTTGAAAGAAATCCCGCAGGAAAATCTCTCATTTGAAATCGCAAAAAAGCAAGTGCGAAGCGACTTCTACCCCACTGCGCTAAAAAATGCTTTGATAAAAGAAGCACAGGCAAGGCAAAATATTTTCGCCGGAAGGGATATTGGATTTTACTCGCTTGGCGCAAATAAGAGCATTTTATCCCTAAATATCGCAGAATCTGCCCACGCTTTGCAAGAGATTTTTAGCAAAAGCGATAAAAGCGGATTTGTGATTTTTAGCGATAAGGTGCTTTTATATAATATTTTGGAACAAAAAATGCTAGATTCTACGCAGAATCTGCCATTTTACAATGACTTTAAATCGCGCATTTTAGAGCAAAGTATATTTGAATTTTTAAGCAGAAAGTATAAGATTGTAGATTACACAAAGCAAAGGGGTTAGGTTATGGAGCAGATAGTTTTAGGTATTGATATTGGTTCATCCAAAATTTGCTCTCTTATTGCGGATTTGCGCGATGGGACGCCACGCATTTTAGGTGTGGGACTAGCGCAGTCAAACGGCATTCAAAAAGGTTCGATTAAGGCGATAGATTCTGCGAGTAAGGCGGTAAAAGAGTCTATTGATGAAGCAAAAAGAATGGCAGGTGTGGAAGTTAGCAAGGCATATATTTCACTCTCTGGCATTTCTACAAATAGCAAAAATATCAGCGAAGTGGTGACTTTACAGGCAAACTGCGAGATTGGTAGCAAGGAAATAAATCGCATTATGCAGCAAGCCGCCTTCAACGCCCCGCGAAGCGTCATCCCGCAAAATTATGAGTTAGTGCATATTTTGCCCTATTCTTTTAAATTAGACAATCGCGAGTTTATCGATGACCCATTTGGGATGGTGGGTTCTAGATTAGATATGAATGCGCGTGTGGTGTATGCACATAAAAGCGATTTGGCAAATCTTAAAAAAGTCATCCAAAATGCGGGAGTTGAAGTCGCAGGAATCGTGCTAAATGCCTATGCGAGCTCCATTGCCACGCTAAATAATGATGAAAAGGAACTAGGCGTGTGCTGCATTGATATGGGGAGCGATAGCTGTAACTTTATGGTGCATCGCGGGAACTCAATGCAGTATGATGACTTCGTGCACGCTGGCTCGTGGAATGTGACAAATGACATCGCCACCGTGCTAAATACCACCATAAATATCGCAGAACTGCTAAAAATAAAATTCGCAAAGTTAGATGAATTAACGCAAGATGATTTGGAAATGGTGATGGAAAAAGTCCCCACACGCAGTGGCGAAGAACGCGCGATTAAATATGAAGTATTTCACGGCATAGTCACCGCAAGGGTGCTTGATATGCTAAATCGCATTGAGGTATCCCTAAATCAAAGCGACTTTAAAAACACGCTTGGCGCAGGTATCGTCCTAACCGGCGGAATGTCGTGTATGAAAGGGTTGCAAACAATGGCGCGCGCGGTATTTGGCGAACTATCTATTAGAATCGCAGAGCCAAAGACGCTAAATGACTCATTTGAGATTTTAAAAGACAAGGGCATTCCGTATGCGTGTTTTAGCACGGCAATCGGGCTAATTTTATATGCGTCTGGGAAATTTACAAATTATGAGTTAGATTCTGCGGGTAAAATGCTACAAAAGCAAAATATGCAATCTAATGCAAAATTTAATTCGCCCGATATAAAGGAAAAAGTTAATTTAGAAGATATCATCAAAGAGAAAGAAAAAGTCGATGAAATCGTGCTAGATGACGGCAAAAAGAGTCTTTGGGAGCAATTTATGAATTGGTTGCGGAATTTGTTTTAGGCAAAATTTGTTTTAGGAAGGATGAAAATGCAAGTAGAAATCACAGAAATGCAAAATAGAAGCAAGGTTAGAATTAGCGTAGTTGGCGTAGGCGGTGGCGGATGCAACACCATAAACCACATCATAAAGCACGGCATAAATGATGAAATCAAACTAATCTCCCTAAACACCGATGAGGAAGCGTTAAGCAAAGTTTCCGCACATAGCAAACTAAAACTTGGCGAAAAAACCACCGATGGACTTGGCGCAGGTATGTGCCCTGAGATAGGCAGAAAGAGTGCCGAAGAGAGCTATGAAAGCATTATCGAAGAGATAAAAGGCTCTCACATCGTGCTAATTGCCACAGGACTTGGCGGTGGCACGGGCACAGGCGCATCGCCCATAGTCGCAAAAGCAGCAAAGGAAGTAGGCGCACTAACAATCGCCGTAGTTACCAAACCATTCAAACACGAGGGTTCATTACGCGCCCGCCTTGCGGATGAGGGATTAAAAGAGATTAAAAAAGAAGTGGATAGCTTCATCGTCATCCCAAATGAAAAGTTGCTCTCCATCATCGATAAATCGCTTGGGTTTAAAAACTGCCTAAAAATCGTAGATGATGTGATGGCACAGGCGGTAAAAGGCATTGCGAGTTTTGTGCTACATAATAGTGGCGATGGGATAAATATCGACTTTGCGGATTTAAATACCGTAATGCAGTTTAAGGGACTTGGACTTATTGGCATTGGCGAGAAAGAGGGCGAAGATTCTGCGGTGGAGGCGGTAAAAGAGGCAATCGAGTCGCCTTTACTTGATAATATCAGCATAAATGGCGCAAGAGGCGCGATTGTGTATTATGAGCTAAATGAAGACTACCCGATGCACAAAGTAAATGAGGCAAATGAAATCATCGAGTCTGCCATCGATAGAGAGGCAAATGTGAAGTTTGGATACAAATGGAATAACGAGTTGCATCCATCGCAAATCAAAGTCACGCTTGTATTCACCGGCTTTGAAAAGGAACTCATCCACTCTCCGCAAGAAATCGCCCCCGTTGATAAATTCCCGCAAATGACGCAAATCAAAATCGCCGTAGGCGGTGGCACGCGCAACACTGCGGTGAATTTTGATGATATCGATAGACCGACTTTCCTTCGAGCACAGCAGGATTGAAGTCGCTTCTTGTAATCTGCCTAATTATTTTGGGCGGATTTTTTATTTTCAATCACAACTCCGCAAATCGCAGAATCTGCCCCCTGCAAGGCGATAGCATAATCACAATTGGCGATAGCTTGGCAAATGGCTATGGCGTGAGCGAAAATGAAAGTTTCGCCATTCAAACCGCGCAGATTCTGCAAAAAAGAGCGATAAAATTAGGCATAAATGGCGAGACAAGTAGCGAACTTTTAGGGCGGATAGATGGCGAGCTAGCGGGGAAAAATCCTGCTGCGATTATCATCTCCATCGGTGGCAACGACTTTTTACGCAAATTTGATAAATCCGCCACCGCGCAAAATATCCGCGCAATCACACAAAAAGCAAAGGCGAAAACTCCCTGCGTGGTGCTTCTTGGCGTGCCTGATGGACTTTTGGGATTGGTGGGTGGCGTATCAAATATTTACACAGATATCGCGGAGGGCGAGGGCGTTTTACTCGAAACAAGCGCAATGCCAAAAATCCTGCGCCAAAGCACACTCAAAATCGATGAAATCCACCCAAATAAGGACGGACACACGCTCATCGCCAAATCACTCGCAACGCTCATAAACAGCGCGAAATAGGGGATTTGATTTTGCGCGTTTTGCGCGGAGATTCTGCGAAAATTTGATTTTTGCGAGCGGATTCTGCGCTTTTTGGCGACAGATTCTGCGAAAAATGCGATTTTGGCGTGGGAGATTCTGCGAATTTTGGCGTAAGATTCTGCGAAAAATGCGCTAGATTCTGCGAAAAATGCGATTTTGGCGTGGGAGATTCTGCGAAAAATGCGATTTTGGCGTGGCAGATTCTGCGAATTTTGCGCGAAAAACGCAGAATCTGCTTTTATTTTTTCATAGATTCTGCACTTTTGGCAATTTTTCGTGCGATTCGCAGAATCTAGTGCACTATTCCGTCATTGCGAGAGAATGAGCGAATGCGAATTCTCGTGGCAATCCATTTCGGATTCTACGAATTTTGTGAGAAAATTCGCAGAATCTAGCATTGTGATTTTCGTCATTGCGAGGCGTGGCAAAGCCCAAGCGTTGCAATCTACGAATCGCAAATCTATCCAAAACCACACACGAATCCGCCCACAACACACACGAATCTACCCCTTTTTCTCTAATAAATCCGCATCTATGGTTTTTATAAGCGATTCAATCTCAGCAGTTTGCTTTTCGTTCTCGCAGATTTTTTCTCTCATCTTAAATCCCGCCTCGATGAGCGCGTAAAGCTCGGGCTTTGTGGTGCGCCATCGTTGAAGTGTGCGCGTGGTGATGCGCAAAATCCGCGCTTTGTCCCGCTGTGTGTATTTCAATGATTATCCTTTGGGTTTTTGCTTTGGATTCTAATCTCGCCACTCTTTATGGCAAACTACGACAATATTTCTAATATTTATCATAATTTAAGAAAATATGTCGTATAATGCGATTTTTAAATTTTCAAATAAAGGGAGAAAAAAATGGCTTTCGCATATAGTGAGCAAACAAATGTGGATAGGATAGTTTATCGCGCCAAAATTAGTTGGTGGATATATGCCGTGTCGGTTTTGCTGATTTTTATCGGCTTGGTAGCAGTGGCTGTATCTGCTATCGAATCGCTTGATTCAATCGGTGTTGGTGTGATAATTTTAATCGTAGGGTTATGTCTATTTATCAAAAATTTTATCTATGTATTTTCTACCGAGCTTTATATTACGCAAAAATTTACCATAGCCAAATATGGACTAATCAAGCGCGACACGATAGAAATGCTAAATAGCAAGGTTGAGAGCATAAGAGTAAATCAAAGCATACTTGGTAGGATTTTAAATTACGGCAATATCGTTGTGGTAGGTGCAGGTGGTAGCTCATCGCCCATAAGATTCATAGCCGAGCCATTAGAATTTAGGCGACAATTACTCTATGTGCAAGAAAGTAATGAAAAAAATAAGGAGTAGGGAATGAAAAAGTTAGCGTTAATAATAGCAGTATTTATAAGTGTAGCATTAGGGGAACAAGTGCTTATAACCAAAGATGCGTTTAAGGATATGTTAGTTGGCGATATTAGCAAAAATGGTGTTGTTATAAATGTTAAGGGCAACAATAGAGCAGAAGTAGGCAAGGAGGTGGTAGCTGGTTGCATAAAGCAAAATAAAAAGCACAAAGCAAGAGTTGGCGCGGAAATAAAATATGAGGCTTTGTATTTAAGCGACCGTGAATATTTTGCCGTATGTAAATTTATAAACACCTATGAACGCGATAATGTTAAAACTTATATAATAGAACTTAATTGGATTTATGAAGATGTCTATCAAATGTGGCAGATTGATGAATATAAAAATACTAACAAATTAAAAATTGATTTGAAAAATGAAAAAACTTTATAAGGAGTCCAAAATGCCACCAAATACGCCAAGCAAAGATGATATGAAGCGAATCGATAAGATTTGGGATAATATGCGCGAAGTGCGACATTGCACGCTTGAAACTAATGCGCTAGATTTGCTTTTCAATCAATACAAAAGCAACACGAATCTAACTGAAATTATCCTAAAAATAGGTTGCCTTGATAATTTTTATAGCACAAATGCGACTAAAAATGTCAAAATCCCCGATATTGCCGAGCGAATCATTAGTATAAAGGACTTTGATTCGCGTTTGCAAAAGTGGGATAAAAATTTGGTGCGTGAATTGGCGATTTTTAAAAATGGCGATAAAGAAATCAAACTCTACTCTTTTGCCACAAAATACTGCGCGTTGCATAATTGTATGGTGTATAAATGCGATAATTACGCGATTTTTGATAGTATCGTGTGTAAAAAATTAAAGGCATTTAATAAGCAATACAAATTTGCGGAATTTAGCGATGATGATTTTGAACTAGAAAATTACCCTAAATATGTGGAAATTTTGGATAAATTTAGAAAAAGATTCGCGCTAAATTGCACTTTTAGAGAGTTGGATTTGTATCTTTGGAAAATGGGAAAATTAGAGAAGTTAAAAAATGATAAATAGTGATTTTTTAGATTCGCGCTTAAATTGCGTGAATCTATGCGAATCTTACGAATCTAATGTGCGAATCTTTGGGGATTTATCTTTGAATTTGTGTGAATCTAGCGTTTAGATTCGTGTGATTTGGATTGCCACGAAAATGCTACGCATTTTCTCGCAATGACGGAGTGGGGGCGATTCGCTTTAAGATTCGGATTGCCTTTGGCAAATCATAAATTCACCTCGCAATGACGGATTTTTTAGATTCTACGATTCGCCATAAATTTGCAGAATCTTAATATTTTTTTGGCGTAGATTCTGCGATTTTTGTATTTTTTTATTAGATTCTGCGATTTTCGTGCGATTCGCAGAATCTATTCACAGATTCTGCGATTTTGTCAATAAACACCCTTTTCACTCCCCATCAAAATATACCAAGCTCGAACCCCAAGTTAGTCCCCCGCCAAAGGCGTCTAGCAGTAGCAAATCGCCCCTTTTCAACCGCCCATCATTATAAATCTCATCGATTGCCATTGGAATACTTGCCGCCGAAGTGTTGCCGTATTTTTGCACGGTCAGCACGATTTTTTGCGCGTCAAATTTCAGCGCATCGCCCACCGCCTTTATAATCCGCAAATTCGCCTGATGCGGGATAAAAAAGTCGATATTTTCAGCAGTCATTTTATTTTTCGCCAAAATCTCTAACACATCATTTGTGAGCGTCTTAACGGCGAGTTTAAAAATCTCATTGCCCTTCATTTGAAGCGCAGAATCTCGCGGTGTGCAGAGCAAATTTGCATATTTGCCATCCGCGCTAATGCTAACATCTAAAATCGATTTTTTCGCATCATCGCTCCGCCCCACAACCGCCGCTCCCGCACCATCGCCAAAGAGAATGCAAGTCCCCCTATCGCTAAAATCAAGCACAGAGCTTATTTTCTCCGCCCCCACAATCAAAATATGCCTACACGCGCCACTTTCGATATATGCCTTTGCGATTGAAAGCAAGTAAATAAACCCGCTACACGCCGATGAAATATCAAAGGCAGGTTTGTTTGTAATGCCTAACTTATGCGCGATAAGCACCGCAGTGGAGGGCATACAAAGATAGTCAGGCGATAAAGTCGCGCAAACTACCATATCGATTTTATCAGCGGTTAGATTCGCGCGGTGCAGGGCGATTTTCGCTGCTTCATATCCCATATCGCTCGTGCTTTGCGTAGATTCTGCGAAAAATCTGCTTTTTATCCCCGTGCGCTTGGTTATCCACTCATCGCTTGTATCTAGCGTTTTCTCAAACTCGGCGTTTGAAACGCTACGAGATGGCACAAAAGAAGCGATTGATTTTAGCGAAGCGAAAATATTTGCAGAATCCATAAAATCTCCCTTATTCTTGCGTGAAAATCTTTTCGATTTTCTCCACCACCTGCGATTCTACCGCGCTTATGCCTTGATAAATCGCGCACTCAATCGCCCGTCCGTTGCTTTTGCCGTGACAAATGATTAGATTTTTTTTCACGCCTAAAAGTGGCGCACCGCCGTATTCTGCGTAATGTGTGCGCTTTTTAAGTGCCATAAATGCGTCCTTCATCAGCAAAGCACCGATTTTATTTTTGAGACTTTTGCCAATCTCTTCTTTTAAAATCGCGCTAATCGCCTCCGCCACGCCCTCGCTTGCTTTTAGCACCAAATTACCGGCAAATCCATCACACACGATTACATCGATACTTGCGTTAAAAATGTCATTGCCTTCAACATTGCCTTTGAAAAATGCGAAGTTTTGTAGCGTTTTAAACGCCTCTTTTGTGAGTTCATTACCCTTTGAATCTTCTTCGCCATTTGCCAAAAGTCCCACGCGCGGGTTTTGATAGCCTAACACAGACTTTGCGTATTCATATCCCATCTGCGCGAACTGCACCAAATGCTCCGCCTTGCAATCGACATTTGCCCCAGCGTCCAAAATTATGCTAGTCTTTTTGTCAATTCGTGGCATCGTGGTGCAAATCGCAGGACGCAAAATCCCGCCAACTCGCCCAAATCGTAGCGTGGCAAGGCTCATACTCGCCCCGCTATGCCCCGCAGAAATCACCACATCGCCCGCATTTTCGCGCACAAGCTCGACTGCCTGATAGATGGAGGTATCCTTCTTTTTTAGCGCGTTTGTGGCGGCGTCCTCCATTTTTATCGCATTTTCGCAGTGGTGAATCGCAACTCGCGCATTTGGCGTGATATGTTTGCAAATCTCGCGCTCATCGCCCACCACAATCGCACTAAAATCACCGCGTGAATCTAGCGCACAGCGCAATCCTGCGATGATGGGAGCGACGCCATTATCGCCACCCATCGCGTCAAGCACGATTTTCACTTATAATTGCCCGTTTCTTTGCAGATGGTGTGTGGCAACTTCCAATTACCATTTTTGTCTTTCACAGGCATTTGCAATTTGACTTTGTAATGTGTCCTGCGCTTCAAACCTCGTGTCTTGCTAACTCTTCTCTTTGGAACAACTGCCATTTTTTACTCCTTTATGTGATAGTCTAATTTCAGCGATTCAATCTCGCCCAAAAATATTTCATCTAAATTTATGAAATCATCAAAAACCTCAATCACAGCGAGATTCTGCGAATCATCATTTGAATTATACGCGCCATTTTTTACAAAAATCGCCGTCTTTTCGTTGATTTTTTCGCTAAAAATCTCGCCACTTCTATCGCAAATCACGCGCATTTCACCCAAAATCGCAGAATCTATTTTGATTAGATTACTCTCATTTTGCATTCTTTGCAACGCCCCGCTAATTTGCACTTCAAAATCATCGCCTTGCAAGTGCAAATTAAAGGGTTTCGCCTCAAATCCAATCTTTCTAAATTCTATTTTCATTTGACTTTTTTACGCAAAAATTCGCAGAATCTAGCGCAGAATCTCAACTAATTTGCGTGTGCGAAAAGAAAAATGCGATTTCATTTTTCGCATTCTCCAAACTATCGCTACCGTGCACCGCATTTGCGTCAATGCTCTCCGCAAAGTCCGCGCGAATCGTGCCTTTCGCCGCCTTTTTAGGGTCGGTATCGCCCATCAATTCGCGATTTTTTTTCACCGCATTTTCGCCCTCTAACACGAGTGCCACGACAGGTCCGCTCGTCATAAACGCCACCAAATCCCTAAAAAACGGGCGTTCTTTGTGAATCGCATAAAAATCCTGCGCGTTTTTCTCGCTTAGCGTTAGTTTTCGCATCGCAGCGATTTTTAGTCCATTGCACTCGAATCTATCGATGATTTTGCCAATCGCATTTTTTTTCACGGCATCGGGTTTAATAATCGAAAGTGTCCTCTCCACGAAATCTCCTTTTCAAAAAATAAAACCGCGATTTTAGCATAAAAAAATTAAAGTTTGTTAAATGTGTGATGATTTGCAGAATCTGGCGTAGATTTTGCGAATTTCGTATTTTTTTTACTAGATTCTGCGATTCGCAGAATCTAAATATTTTTTTTGGATTGCCACGCTCGCTTTACTCGCTCGCAATGACGAAAAATATCAAAACGGCGCAAATTACATATCCAAGACACAAATTGTCGCCCAAAGACGAATTGCACTAAAATCTAATCGCCTCTTTTAATCCCTCTCTCCATAAATACGGATTTATCCCGCACCACAACCTCTCTCCTGCGCTAAATGAATTTTCCGCCCCACTGCAAATTTGCTCCATTAAATGCGCGATTTGCGCGGGATTTTCCACTAACTCACATTGTAAAAACTCGCGTGAATGCACCAAATCCATCCCCCACTCCCTCAAATCTCCCTGCAACCAATCCACAATCGGCGAGTTAAACCCAATCTTTGACTTTCGCCACGCCACTTCACTAGGCATAAAATCACTCACACTATCGCGAATTAGGCGTTTTGTATATCCGCCTCCAAATTTAAAATGATACGGCAGGGAAAACACAAACTCCACCAATCGATAGTCCATAAATGGCATACGAATCTCCACGCCATTTATCATCGAATACCTATCGTAGTTGCGAAGCAAAGTCGGCAAAATGCTTTCATAAAAAATCCCCAAAAGTTGTGCGCTGAAATAATCTAAATGCTTAAAATTTGCGTGATTTTCCGCAAAAAGTGCTTTTTTCTTAAATCCCGTGCCTTGCTTTATGGCGATTTTGGCGGTGTGTTTTAGTGCGTTAAAGAGCGTAAGTTTATTGCTCGTGGTGGCATTGTGCGTTTGCAAAATATCTAAAAACATTTTTGGGGAAAACTTCGCATCCCACAGGGCATTTAGCAAATGTCCATATCCGCTAAACAACTCATCTGCGCCGTGCCCATCGAGTGTTACGCTAACGCCACTTTGCTTTACCGCCCTATATGTGGCAATCATAGGGATGGGCGAGGTAAGATACAAATCCTCAAACATATAAAAATAATGCGTGATTTTATCCCAAAAATTAAGTGCCTTTATCTCTAAAAAATCCGCCTTTATTTTCAAAAAATCTGTTACTTTTTTTGCATAAACTCGCTCATCTAGCGCAGTTCCATCAAAGCAAGCGACAAAAGCGTGCTGAAAGTCCCTGCATTCGCGCGTAGTGGGATTTTGCCTTGCGATTTGCGCCATCGCACAAATCGTAGCACTTGAATCTAATCCACCGCTTAACGCCGTTCCAATCGGCACATCGCTTCGCATACGAATTTTCACCGCATCTAAAAATAATTCTCTAAACTGCTCCACTGCGTCATCATAGCGTTTTGGCGGTGCTTTAATGTTATCCAAAATGTGATAATAACGCCTAAATGCAAGATTTCTCCCATCAAAATACGCAAAATGCGAGTGCGGAAAGGACTTTATCCCATCAATTAGGCGATTTTCCCCGCTTTCATAATCAAAAATGTTATTTATATTTGCCATTTTGATAAAATCTTTATGTGGTTTTAAGTCCCGCAAATACGGATAAATCGCCTTCATCTCACTTGCAAAGACAAATAAATTTCTGCCATCTTTATCCTTTGTGAATGCGTAAAATAGCGGTTTTTTGCCAAATCTATCGCGCGCCAAAAATAATCTTTTTTCTTTTTCATCCCACAGCGCGAAGGCAAATGCGCCGTTAAACTTATTTAGGCACACTTCGCCCCACTCTGCAAAACTCGCCAAAATGACCTCTGTGTCGGAGTTTGTGCGGAAAATGTAACCTTTTGCGATGAGAATTTCTTTTAACTCAATGAAATTGTAAATCTCGCCGTTAAATACGATTTGATAGCGGAGATTCTGCGAATTTGACGGGGATTGCGGGAAGTTATGTGTGAATTGCATACCCGAAGACGAATTGCTTCCCCCCCCCCCGTATTTTCGATTATGGGAGCAATTTTCCTCCCCTCAAATCCCATCGGTTGCCTTGCATTATCACTTAAATCCAAAATCGACAATCGCCTATGCCCAAGCATAATCTCTTTGCTTTCATAAATCCCACAATCATCCGCACCACGATGGGATAGCGCATTTAGTGCATTTGTGAAATTTGCTCTATTGCTCGCTGGGAGCGTTCCTAAAATGCCACACATAAAATTATCCTTTGCAAAAAACTTCAAAATATGTGATTTCAATATCATATAATTCATAGCGAATCGCCTTAAAAATCTCGCAAATTGCGGTTGATTCGGCGAAACTATTTTCATTTGTCATTGCGAGATTTTCGCTAGAAAATCGTGGCAATCTAGTTTTTTGCTCTTGGATAGTTGCCTTGCTTCGTTCGCAAATCCTGTGGATTGCCGCGTTCGCTTCGCTCACTCGCAATGACGAATCTATTTTAGATTCTGCGTTTTTCGTGCGAGTCGCAGAATCTAGCGTAATTTTCGCAGAATCTTCCGTAGATTCTGCGTTTTTTTCACCATTTGCAAAATCTAACTTAAATATTTCCTCCAAAACCCTTGCTGATTCTTGTGCGCGTTTAAAGTTTGCGATTGCAATATCACGCAGTGAATCTCGCATAATCTCACTTTGTGTGGATTTTTTAAGAATGTCATTTTTTATGTCGCGGTTTTGGAGTAGTGAATCCAAAAGATTCGCATTATCGATTCGCGCCCTGTGGCGCAGAGTTTTAAGGCGACTTGCCAAAGACAAATCATTTAAGATATATCTTGCAATATCCTCAACCACGCGAATCCCTTCTCTTAAACGATTGAGATTCGCGTCAATTAGGCGTTTTTCAGTCCCTATTTGCATATCCAAGTATGTGTAGTAGGCTCACAAATAGATTATAAACATCTAAATAAAGGCTGATTGCCGCCATTATCGGGCTATCGTAGCGTCCGCGAATGATATTTTGCGTATCATAGGCGATATAAAGCGTGAAAACGATTGTGGCAATGCCTGAAATCACCACGCTAACTAACCCCGCATTTTGAAATCCAAAGAAATATCCCGCCACAAGGTTGATGAGACTTGCCACGATAATGCCAATAAGCGCGATAAATAGGATTTTACCCCAGCTTGACAAATCGCTCTTTGTTTTTAGCGCGTATAGCGACATAATGCCAAATACGATGGTTGTGCCTAAAAGTGCCTGTGCAACTATGCTAACACCCGCAGGGAGCGACAATACGCTATATAAAAGCGGCACTAACGCAATGCCTGTGAGCGTTGTAAAGGTGAAAAGCAAAATCACATTCACCACAGGCTTATCTTTCAAAAAATGAAGCGCGATTAGCGAGATAATTTCAAGTGCGAAAATCCCAAACATCGGCAACCCGATAATTCTCTCCGCAAAAGGTAGCGCGATATACGCCCCAATCGTGCCAAAAAGCAAGCTCGCCGCAAAAAACTTGTAAGTTTCTTTCACAAATGCCACAAGCGCATTTTCACTCGCTCGCTCAACGCCCACGCCTTGCGTGTAATTTCTATCATATAATGCCATTTTCAACTCCGTAATGTAAAATTTAAAAGTGCGGATTATAGCAAAATAAAATAAAATTGCAAGTTTCGCAGAATCTGCCACTAATTTCGTCATTGCGAGGCAGTTTGAGCGAAGCGAAAACAACGAAGCAATCCATATTTTTTAAATAAATCATAGATTGCCACACTCGCTTCGCTCGTTCGCAATGACGAATCTATTCTAGATTCTGCGATTCACTAAAACAATATTAGATTCTGCGTTTCGCCAAAATTAAGGCAGATTCTGCGAATTTAGTTCATTTACGCTACAATTTACGCTTTTAAAAGGATAATTATGACACGAAACAAACTCATTTCGCTTGGAATGCTTTATATGTTTTTGGGTGCGCTGTTTTTTTCGTTTATGAACTCCGCGCTAAAAATTCTCTCGCAAAATATCACAATCCACGAAAATCTCTTCTTTCGTGGCATTACGATGAGCGTGTTTGTGGCGTTGCTCTTGTGGATTCGAAGCAAGAAGCGCCACAAGCACCATCACAAAAAAGGTGGGTGGGGCAAGTTGCTCTTTCGTGCGGTGGTGGGGAGCATTTCGCTTTATGCAATGCTTTATAATGTCGCGCATATCGAGCTTGGGACGGCGATTGCCTTTGCACAAAGTGCGCCCATTTGGACGGCGATTTTTGCGTTTTTTATCTTGCGTGAATCGCTTAAAATATCGCAGATTGTAAGCGTGTGCGTGGGATTTATCGGCGTGATTTTGATTAGTAATCCGCAAACTTCAAATCTCCCGCCTTTTACCATTTTTTGCGGTATCATAAGTGCCACATTTGCCGCACTTGCCTTTATTAGCATTCGTTCGCTAAAAGGATATTTTGATGATTTGGAGATTATGCTTAGTTTTGGCGTGGTGGCGAGTGTGATGGGATTTGTGGCGATTTTAATCGCACAAGATTCATTTAGCGCGCTAACTTTCAAAGACTTCTTTTTTATCGTGGTAGTAGGCATTATGGGGACTTTTGGGCAGTATTATATCACTCGTGCTTACACTTTTGCCCCCGCTGGGATTGTCGCGCCAATAGATTATAGTCGAATCGTTTTTAGCGCGGTGCTTGGCATTTTGCTAGGCGATTCACTGCCAAATATTTTTATTTTTTCAGGGATTTTTCTTATAATTTTATCAGGCATTTTAATCGCATTGCCAATAATATTGCAAGAATTTCACAAAGGACGCAAATGATAGCTTTACAAAACTTCAAAGACGCAAGAGCGCGCGTGCAAAACATAATCGCAAAAACAGAATTTAGTTTCGCGCCAAAATTAAGCGAAATAGCGCAGTGTAGCGTGTTTCTAAAAAAAGAAAATTTGCAAAAGACAGGTGCATATAAGATTCGCGGTGCGTTTAATAAAATCTCGCGTTTAAGCGAAGCTGAAAAGCAAAATGGCGTAATTGCCGCAAGTGCGGGTAATCACGCGCAGGGCGTGGCATTTAGCGCAAAGCATTTTGCGATTCGCTGTGTGATTGTAATGCCCGAAGCCACGCCACTTTTAAAGGTGAAAAACACGCAGGATATGGGCGCGGAGGTAATTTTAGCGGGGGAGAATTACGATGATGCTTACAATCACGCGCTAAGAGTCGCCAAATCGCAGAATCTCGCATTTATCCACCCCTTTGCAGATGATGATATTATCGCTGGGCAGGGCACTATCGCGCTAGAAATTGCCGAAGAGCAAGATTTGGACTTTGTCATCGTGCCTGTGGGTGGTGGCGGGCTGATTTCTGGCATTTCAAGTGTGTATAAAAATATTTCGCCAAAGACAAAAATTATCGGCGTTGTGGCGCAAGGGGCGAAAGCGATGTTTGATTCATTTCACAAAAATGCGATTTGCAACGCAAAGTCCGTGCATACGATTGCCGATGGGATTGCCGTGCGCGATGTGAATGCAAAGAATTTCGCGCTAATCAAAGAGTGCGTAGATGACATCGTGATGGTAGATGATGAAGAAATCGCAAATGCGGTGCTGTTTTTGCTAGAAAAGCAAAAGTTAGTTGTCGAAGGTGCGGGAGCGGCGGGAGTGGCGGCGATTTTGCACCATAAAATTGCGCCAAAGCAAAATGAAAAAGTCGGCATAATTTTAAGCGGGGGCAATGTCGATGTGACGATGTTAAGTCTAATCATCGAAAAAGGTTTGATTAAGGCACATCGCAAAATGCAGTTTAAAACCGTGCTGATTGACAAACCGGGCAGTTTGGAGAAGCTAACGGCGATTTTATGCAAGGCGGAGGCAAACATCATCAAAATCGACTATAACCGCATCTCAACGACTATCGATTATGGCGATGCGATTATCACAATGACGCTAGAAACAAAGGGCAGAGAGCATCAAAATGAAGTGCGGGAGAGTTTGAAAAAGGCGGGGTATCAAATCGATGAGTTTTATTGATGGCAATTTCTTTTGGGGCAATTCGTCTTTGGGCGCACCTTTCGCACTTTTAAAATTTTTTGGGCGTTCGCAGACCGCTAGTCTAGTCTCACACCCAAAAAATTTTAAAAATACAAAACTTCCACCGCAATTCGCAGAATTTGCGAGCGAAGCGAAGCAACCAATACTAGAATTGTTTTTAAACGCAGAATCCAAAATAGATTCGTCATTGCGAGGCAGTGTGAGCGTAGCGAACACAACGAAGCAATCCACAAATTTTTGCGATAGCAAAAATGATAAAAATCAATCGTGCGAAGCACCCAAAACTCGCCCGCTTCGTGGTGCAAAAAATCGGGAGCAAACGAGCAGTAGTGCGAGTGCCGATTTTTTGCTAGAAGCGGATAAGCGAGGCTCTCCCCCTAAAAGCGAAAAAGCGGCTGCTTTTTGGCGCGTAGGGGGAGCGGGGCGGGGGGTGCAGCCCTTTTTGCGAAAAAAAACAAGCAAATCCAAACAAAAAAACAGCGAAAATGACGCAGATTCTGCGATTCAAGCGAAAATCGCAGAATCTCACATAAAAACGCAGAATCTAAAAAGAGATTCTTTGCTCGTAAATCCTATGGATTGCCACGATTTTGCTTCGCAAAATCTCGCAATGACGAAAAAAACACAGAATCTAGATTCTGCAAATCGAATAAAAATCGCAGAATCTAACGCAAAATCGCAGAATCTAATCGCAGAATCTAAAACTACCCACCCCCTAGCCCCCTCCGCAAGGGAGGGGGAATCTGTGGTATCGCCACGCGCAAGGGTGGGGGGACAAAATAGAGATTTTTCGCTCATTTCATTCACTCAAAATGACAAAGCAATTTATAGATTTGCAAGTGTGGGTCGGTGCTTCGCACAGACGCCACGATTTGCAAACAAATCTCGCAATGACAAAATTTGGCACACTAGATTCTGCGATTCACGCAAATTTCACAAAATCCGCCAAAATCCCACGAACGGATAAAAAATGAAAAGATTCTGCGATAAATACGACTTTTACTTCGCGCTCATCGCATTTGCAAACATTATCGCCTTGCTTTATCTCATAGATGGCGCAAGTGTGAGTTACAATGAAGCAAATCTATTTTTGGCAAACGCCACGCCCAGTGCGAAAATCGCCCATTTTTTCGTAGCGAAATTTGGCGCAAACGACTTCGCCCTAAAAGCACCAAACTTGCTCTTCCACGCGCTAAATCTCGCCTTAATCTATCTTATCTCAAATCGCATTTTAAAGCAAAAGAGCGATTCAATCCTATGCGTAGGGATTTACGCGCTATTGCCTTGCACGATTATGCAGGGCGCACTTTTCAACGAAACCACGCCAATGCTCTGCCTTACGCTACTAATTTGCTATGTCGAGCTATTTTCACGCACAAAATTTCTCATCTACCCGCTTGTTTTGCTTCTCGCACTCATCAGCAAAAGTGCTGTGGTGCTTTGCGTGGCGATATTTTTATACGCACTTTTGGGGCAAAATAAGCAAATGCGATTTTTAGAGAAGTTAAAGGCAAATTTGTCGCAAAACGCCGTCCTTCTAATCTTTGCAACCCTTTGCTTCACGCTAAATTTATACATTTATGGGACGGATATTTCAGGCAGTCCAAGCGGTAATTTTGTGGATATTTTTGGCGCATTTGCCCTGCTCTACTCGCCTCCGCTCTTTGTGTATTTTATCTACACGATTTATCGAAGTTTTACCAAAGGTAGCGCGAATCTTTTGCTATTTGTGGGTGGCGTGAGCTTGGTGGCGAGTATCGTGCTATCTATCCGCCAAGATGTAAATAAAGAGATTTATATGTTTATGAGTTTGTGCGGAGTGCCGATTATGGTGCGCCAAATGATGAGCGATATCCGCCTGCGTCTGCCGAGATTTCAGGACGCATATAAACGGCGATTTGTCATCATTATCGCGGTGCTCGTGCTTGAATCTACGCTAATGCTTTTTGCAAAGCCCATTTGCGCGTTTTCAAACGATGATGGTTTATTTTTGCATCAATTTTATTTCGCCAAAGAACTCGCAGATGAGCTAAAAGGGCGCAAAATCTCACGCGTGAAAATCGAAGGGCGAATGCAAAGGCGAGTGGAATTTTATGGGATTAAGAATGGTGGGCAGAGACTGAAAAAGGTGAATCGCGGGGGGAATATTTTTGTGAAGTATAAAAATAAAATTGTTGCGAGATATGCGCTGTGAAAGCAATTCGTCTTTGGGTAATCATTGCAGAGATTTGCAATTTTTCGGGGTGTCGCAGACCCCAAGTCTAGTCTCCACCCCAAAAAATTGCAAAAACTCTACAAGCACAACCGCAATTCGCAGAATTTGCGAGCGAAGCGAAGCAACCAATACTAGAATTGTTTTAAATGCAGAATCTAAAATAGATTCGTCATTGCAAGGCGCACAAAGCGAAGCGAGTGCAACGAAGCAATCCAAAATTCTCCCCCTCCCTTGCGGAGGGGGACAAAGGGGGTGGGTAGATTTATTTTAGATTCTACGATTTTCACACGAATCGCAAAATCCACTCAAATTCTCATTCAAAAAATGCTACAATTTCGCCTTTAATTCTATGCAATTTAGGACAAAAAAATGATTGATTTAAGCGATTTAGACGCGAAAAATTTAGTGCGACTTTATGATTTGGATTTGTTTGAATTGGGCGAAATGGCGGATTCGATTAGGCAGCAAAAGCACAAAAACAAGGTGTATTTTAATCTAAATCGCCACATAAATCCTAGCAATATTTGCGCTGATATTTGCAAATTTTGCGCATTTAGCGCACATCGCAAGAATCCAAACCCTTATGAAATGACAAAAGATGAGATTTTGGCATCTGTCAATGGCGCGTATAGTCGCGGGGCGCGGGAGTTTCATATAGTTAGCGCACATAATCCAAACTATGATTATGCGTGGTATTTTGAGATTTTTAGGACGCTAAAAGCGCGATTTAGCGACATTCACATTAAGGCTTTGACTGCGGCAGAGGTGGATTTTTTGCACCGCAAATTTGGCAAGGATTATGAGATGATTTTGCGTGATATGGAGGATTGCGGCGTGGATTCGATGCCCGGTGGCGGGGCTGAGATTTTTAACGCTGAAATCCGCGCAAAAGTTTGCAAAGGCAAGGTGAGCGCGGAAAATTGGCTAAAAATCCACGCACTTTGGCATAAAATGGGGCGCAAAAGCAATGCGACAATGCTCTTTGGACATATCGAATCAAAGATTCATCGAATCGAGCATATTTTGGCGATTAGAAATTTACAAAATGAGAGTTTGGGATTCAATGCTTTTATCCCTTTGCTTTATCAAAAGCAAAATAATTTTCTCAATATCACGGATTTTCCTAGCGGAATCGAAGTGCTAAAAACTATCGCCATTAGCCGAATTTTGCTCCCAAATGTCCCAAATATCAAGGCGTATTGGGCGACTTTGGGGCTAAATGTCGCGCTAGTGGCGCAGGAATTTGGCGCAAATGACATTGATGGCACGATAGAGCAAGAAAATATCCAAAGCGCAGCGGGGGCGAAAAGCAAAAATGGCGTTAGCAAAGAGTTGCTAATTGCGCAAATAAAAGACGCGGGATTTGTGCCTGTGATGCGGGATAGTTTGTATAATGAGATAGAAGCGTTTTAGATTCTGCGATTTGGCAAAAGATTCTGCGAATCGCAGAATCTAGTGTGTTTTTCGTCATTGCGAGCGAGCGAAGCGAGCGTGGCAATCCAAGATTCTGCGTTTTTCGCAGAATCTAATAAATTATTGTGCGAAGCACCCAAATCTCGCCCGCTTCGTGGTGCAAAAAATCGGGAGCAAACGAGCAGTAGTGCGAGTGCCGATTTTTTGCTAGAAGCGGATAAGCGAGGCACTCCCCCTAAAAGCGAAAAGCGGCAGCTTTTGGCGAGTAGGGGGAGCGGGGAGGGGGGTGCAGCCCTTTTGCGAGAAAAAACAAACGAATCAAATAAACTAAATGACGACACTATCGAAAATTCTGCGAAATGCACGAAAAACGCAGAATCTAGCGCGTTTCATTCGTGCGAGAATGACAATTTGAGATGGATTGCCACGAAAATCCTACGGATTTTCTCGCAATGACGGAAAAAACGCAGAATCTAATTGTGGATTGCCACGAAAATCCTACGGATTTTCTCGCAATGACGCAAAAATCGATTTTACCCACCCCCTTAATCCCCCTCCGCAAGGGAGGGGGAAAATTTTGAGATTCTTCGCTCACTGCGTTCGCTTAGAATGACAAAATGGATTGCTTCGTTGCACTTGCTTCGCTTCGTGCGCCTCGCAATGACAGAAAAATCGCAGAATCTAATTGTGGATTGCCACGAAAATCCTACGGATTTTCTCGCAATGACGGAAAATTCGCAGAATCCAAATAAAAAATCAAACGAAATTCGCCAAATCTCGCAATGATATATCAAAAATCCCGCGCCGTAATTCAAAATCAAATTTCACGCAAAAAGTCAAAAAACTTATATTTTTTTGAAATTAAAAATTTTTGCAAAAAGTATATTTTCACGCTAGATTCTACGATTTTTGATTTTTTAAAACTCTTTTTTGTTACATTTTTGCAAAATTCTTGCAGAATCTACTTCGATTTTACATTTACAAACAAAAACTTTGTGATAACCTTAAAGCGTTGCATAAATTTTTGTGACAAAATTTTACAAAAAAAAGGGAGATTTTATGAGAAAAGTTACGGCAGAAGGCGCAAAGGCGCGGTTTTATAAATTTGTCGCATTTAGAGATAGATTCTGCGTGTGGTTGTCGCTTGTGATTATTGTGATTTATTACGCGTTTGTGGCGAGTGTGGGATTTTTGCCTGAAATGCTTGGGTATCGCTTAGGTCCTAGCTCAATTACGCTTGGCATTTTGTGGGGCATTGCGATAATCGTCACTTCAATCGCAAGCACGGGCATTTACACGCTTTTTGCAAACAAATATTTCGACAAAGAGCAAAGCGAGATAATCGAAGATTTAAGCGAAAGTGGCGCGTTAGATTCGATGATAAAAGGCGCAGAATCTAGCGTAGATTCTACGAAATAAGGGGGATTTTATGAAAAAAGCATTTTTAATTAGCGCGATTTTAGGCGTTTTAAGTGGCGCATTTGCCGCTGGGATTGACACGGCGGGCTTGGAGCAGGGCGAGCGAAACTACTTTGCCATCGGTATGTTTTTGGTTTTTGTCCTTGCTACGCTTGGCATTACTTATTTTTCGAGCAAAGTCTCACAATCCGCCGCTGGATTTTACACCGCTGGTGGCAATATCACGGGTTTGCAAAATGGCATTGCGATTGCTGGGGACTTTATGAGTGCGGCGAGCTTTTTAGGCATTGTGGGGCTAGTTGTGGCAAATGGCTTTGATGGGCTGATTTACTCCATCGGCTTTTTGGTGGGGTGGCCCATTGTGCTATTTCTAATCGCTGAGAAGTTTCGCAATTTAGGCAAATACACATTTGCGGATATCATCGCGTATCGCTTGGATTCAAAAAAAGTGCGGACGATTTCGGCGATTTCGGGACTAGCGGTGGTAATGTTTTATCTAATCGCGCAAATGGTTGGCGCAGGTGGGCTAATTCAGGTGCTTTTTGGGTTGCCTTACTCGTATGCGATAATAATTGTCGGCATTTTGATGATTTGCTATGTGACTTTTGGCGGTATGCACGCAACTACTTGGGTGCAAATCATAAAGGCACTTTTATTGCTCGGTGGCGCGACTTTGATGGCGATTTTGATTTTGCAAAAGAGCGGATTTGACTTGCATAAATATTTTGAAATGGCAATTAGCAATCACGCAAAGGGCGATGCGATTATGAAGCCCGGCACTTTTTTGCCTGACCCTGTGAGTGCGATTTCGCTAGGACTTGCGCTGATGTTTGGCACGGCGGGATTACCACATATTTTGATGCGATTTTTCACGGTGAAAAACGCCAAAGAAGCGCGAAAATCGGTATTTTACGCCACAGGATTTATCGGGTATTTTTACATTTTGACTTTCATCATCGGCTTTGGAGCGATTGCATTTTTGATAAATGACCCATCATTTATTAACGATGAAGGCAAGAGCCTAATCCCGCCAAATATGGAGGCAGTTTTGCTCTCAAAAGTGCTAGGTGGCGATATATTTTTAGGATTTATCTCGGCGGTGGCGTTTGCTACGATATTAGCGGTGGTTGCGGGGCTTACAATCTCGGGTGCTGGGGCGATTAGCCACGATTTATTTGTGAATGTATGCAAGGATGGCAAGTGCGATTCAGCAACCGAAATGCGCGTGACAAAAGCCGCGACAATCGGCATTGGCATTATCGCAATCATTTTAGGACTTGCATTTCAGGGGCAAAACATCGCATTTATGGTGGGACTAGCCTTTGCAATCGCGGCAAGCGTGAATTTCCCAATAATCTTGCTTTGCATTTATTGGCGTAACTTAACCACAAATGGCGTCCTTTATGGTGGCATAATCGGGCTTGTGTGCGTGCTAACGCTAGTGCTTTTAAGCCCGAGCGTGTGGGTAAAAGTGCTAGGATTTGAAAGCGCGATTTTCCCCTATGACCATCCTGCGATTTTCTCAATGCCGCTTACATTTGTGGCGATTTGGGTGATTTCAAAGAGTGATTCAAGCATTCGCGCAAAAAAGGATAAAGATGGATTTGCGGCGCAGGATTTTCGTGCGCAAAGTGGGATAGGGGCGAGTGAAGCAGTGGCACATTGAAAAGATAGGGGCAATTTGTTCTGGGGTAATCTTTACGCGTTGTTTTTATACAAAACTTCGCGCGAATGGTCACCCAAGTTCTATTTCGCTTGTTTCGCATAAAAACAACGCAAAGCACTACCGCCATTACTTCGATGGTTGCTTCGCTACGCTCGCAAAACAAGGCAAAGCCGAAGTTTCTTTATCCAATCCTGCGGATTGTAGATTCTGCGATTCGCAGAATCTAATAAAAAAATACGAAAATATCGCAGATTCTGCGTTTTTACGCGATTCGCAGAATCTATTTTAAAATTGTCATTTTGAGCGAGTGAAACGAGCGAAAAATCTCCGTCATTGCGAGGCGCACGAAGCGAAGCGAGTGCAACGAAGCAATCCACACGCCCTAGATTCTGCGATTTTTGTGTTAGATTCTGCGATTCACAGAATCTTTGGATTGCCACGATTTTGTTTTCGCAAATGCAGGGCTTGCAAGCAAATCTCGCAATGACAAAAATAAACACGCCTAGATTCTGCGTTTTCCGCAAAATTTCGCAGAATCTGGCACTAATTTTGCTATCATTTCCACAAAAATTTTAAGGATTTTTATGCGAATTTTTATGATTTTACTTGCATTTTGCTCGCTCTTTGCGCAAGATGAGCGCAGGGAGTTTATCACGCAGATTGAATATGGCAAGGCGTTGTATAAAAATCCGCGCGGGATTGGGTGCATAAAGTGTCACGGGGGAAACGCGGAGGGCGCGGTAATTAGCATTATTTATCAAAATGGCAAGGCAAAGAAAATCACCGCGCCAAGCATTCGTGGCATAAATTTTTTACGATTTGAGAGTGCGCTAAAAAATCCAAAAGGGCTAATGCCTAGCTACAATCTCACAAACTCCGAGCTTATCGCACTTTATGCGTTTCTAAATCCAAATTTCAAACTACCAAAATGACCTACGAGCTCACAAAGAAAAATATCAAATCGCTAACCCTTCGCGTGGATAAAAATGGCGTCATAAAGGTTTCTGCGCCCCGCCGCGTGGATAAAGAATACATCGATAGCTTTGTGGCGAAGCATAGCGAGTGGATTGCCAAAAAACGCGACAAAATCCCTAAATACGCGGACGGAGAGGCGATTTGGTATTTTAATGAAAAGTATATTTTAGATGTGCGAATCGGCGATAAAAACAGCGTGTATGAATCGCAGAATCTTTTCGGCGAAAAAACGCTAGAAATCACGCTAAAAACGATGGATTCTGCGAATCAAATGGCGCAAATCAAAAAGATAATTTTCAAATGGTATCGCCAAAAATCGCAGAATCTAATAAATGAAATCATCGCAAAGCACAAAAGCACGATAAATAGGGAGGTTTCACATATTAGCTTGCGTGAGATGACTAGCAAATGGGGCAGTTGCAACTATAAAAGCGCGCGAATCTCCCTAAATGTCGCACTTTTTGCACGCCCGCAGATTTGCTTTGAGTATGTTTTATGCCACGAACTCGCGCATTTGCTCCACCCAAATCACGGGAGCGGATTTTACGCGGTGCTTGGCGAGTTAATGCCAAATTGGCGTGAAATAAAATCAATATTGAAAGGATGAAAATGGTAGCATTGGTAACAGGCGCAAGTGTGGGCTTTGGACGCGAAATCGTGCGAAGATTCGCAAATGCGAATCACAAAGTTATCGCCCTTGCACGGCGCGAATCTAAATTGAAAGAATTGCAAAATGAATGCGGGGGCGAAAGCGTGGCGATTATGCCTTGTGATATTTGCGACATAGAGGCGGTTAAGGCAGGTTTGCAAAGTTTAGGCGAGAGCGACAAATCACTGCAAAAAATCGATATTTTGGTAAATAATGCGGGACTTGCGCTTGGGCTATCAAGCGCGGATAAGGCAGAGATTGGCGATTGGGAGCGAATGATTGAGGTAAATATTTTGGCACTAATTCGCCTAACGCACCTACTTTTGCCCCAAATGGTGGCGCAAAAAAGCGGACACATTATAAATATCGGCTCGATTGCAGGGAGCTATCCCTATCCCGGTAGCAATGTTTATGGCGCGACAAAGGCGTTTGTAAAGCAATTTAGCCTAAATCTCCGCGCGGATTTGTTTGACAAAGGGATTCGCATTAGCAATATTGAGCCCGGACTTTGCGGTGGGAGCGAGTTTTCGCTGGTGCGCTTCAAAGGCGATAAAGCAAAGGCAAATGCCGTGTATGATGGCACAGAGCCACTAAGCCCAAAAGATATTGCTGAAATCGTGCTATGGGTGGCGACTCAACCAAAGCGCGTAAATATCAATCGAATCGAAGTTATGCCGACTATGCAAGCGCCAAGTGCGTTAAATGTCGCTAAAAAAAGTTAGATTCTGTGGTTTTGGGTGGCAATTTGTTCTGGGGTAATCATTTGAATTATTTTTGCATAAAACCACGCTCGATGGACGCCAAAGTCCTATCTCGCTTGTTTCACGCAAAAATAATCCAAAGCACTACCGCCATTACTTCGATTGTGATTCGTTACACGAATCAAATTGTAAAATAATCTGTCATTGCGAGGCGAATCGTAGATTCGCCGAAGCAATCCAAAGGGCGCGAATCTAAACGATAGATTCTGCGAAATGTGTAAAATTCGCAGAATCTGCAAAATTTTCATATTTTTTAAGAAAAATTTAAGGGGGGGGGGAATTATAATGCCCTTTTATTTTAATAAAAGGGAGGCTAAATGAAGCTAATTTCTTGGAATATCGAAGGATTGAAGGCAAAGGTTGAAGGCAAAAGATTGCAAGATTTAGTGGCGGCGCAAAAGCCTGATTTGCTGTGTTTGCAAGAGGTAAAAACGGCTGATTTTCCGCACGAGCTTAACGCACTTGGCTTTAAAAATATCTTGCATAACACACAAAAGCAAAATAGCGGTGTGATGACGCTATGCAATCGTGCAGTTGTGGCGGATAAAAAATGCGAATTTGCAGATGACGCGCAAGCAAGGGCGATTGAGAGCCACTTTGGGGATTTTGTGCTGTTTAATATCTATTTTCCGTTAGGCGACAAGGATATGGATTACAAGCTAAAATTTTATAGCGATTTTATCGACTATCTCGCAAATTTTAGCGACAAAAAAGTCATAATTTGTGGGGATTTTAATATCGCGCATAAGGATATGGACTTGAATACGCAGTGGAGCGGTGTGGGCACTTTGGCGGATGAACGAGCATTGATGGATAAACTCATAAATTTGGGCTTTGTGGATACGCTTCGTGCGATGAATGCAAGCGAGCGCAAAATCACTTGGATTAGCCATCAAAATCGCAATGCGAAAAATTATGCGGGGTTAAGATTGGATTATATTTTCATCAGCGAAAATCTCCGCCCTGCACTAAAAAACGCCTTTATTGTGGATAGCAGCTTTGGCTCAGACCACAATCCTATCGGCGTTGAGATTGAGTTGTAGATTGTGCGATTTGCGGGAGATTCTGCGAGATTTGTGTAATTCGCAGAATCTGCGGTGCGTTGCGTGATAGATTCTGCGATTTATCCCGTCATTACGAGATTTGGCAACTTTGTCAAAAAGTGCAAAATAGTGGCAATCCATTAGGAAGAATCTGTATTTTAGACGAATTGCTTACTTACAATGAATCTGCATTGATTCGCTTTTGGTTTATTGATTTTTTTTGTGGATGGTTGCTTCGCTTCGCTCGCAAATTCTGCGAATTGCTTCGTTGTTTTTACTTCGCTCAAACTGCCTCGCAATGACGAAGTGGGAGTAGATTCTGCGTTTTTCGCATTTGATTCGCAGAATCTTGATGGATTGCCACGAGAATTCGCATTCGCTCATTCTCTCGCAATGACGGAGTTTTTTTGAGATTCTTCGCTCGTTTCACGCGCTCAGAATGACAAAACAATCGCAGAATCTAAACTTTCAAAATCTCTTCTTCTTTATGCTTCACCATTTCGTCCGTCTTTTTCACAAACTCATCGGTGATTTTCTGCACTTCATTTTGTCCTGCTCTGCTCTCATCTTCGGTGATATTTTTGTCTTTTTCTAATTTTTTAATCGCATTGTTTGAATCTTGACGGATATTGCGAAGCGCAATTTTGGTTTTTTCGCCCATTGACTTTGCCTCTTTTGCGATTTGCTCCCTTTGCTCTTTTGTCATCGGGGGGAAAAATAACTTCACACTATCGCTGTCGCTATTTGGATTTACCCCGATATTTGCCTCTGCGATGGCGCGTTCGGTGTCTTTCAATAGATTTTTATCCCACGGCGTTACGATTATCGTGGTGGCATCTTGCGCAATCACCGAGCCAATTTGATTTAGCGGCGTGGGAGTGCCATAATAATCCACGCGAATATTATCCAAAATCGCCACGGACACCTTGCCACTGCGAAGTGTGCCAAAGTCGCGTTTTAGGGCGTCAATGCTCTTTTGCATACTCTCTTTTGTGTGATTATAGACTTCATTTAGCATCATTTATCCTTTTTGCCAAAGGGCGAATCGCCCACATTTGGCGCATCAAACTCTAATTTTTTGGGTTCAGGCGCACTTTGTGGCACTTCGATTTTTTTGTTATCAAAGACGGATTTGCTTGTTTCTTTGTTATAAAAATACCCTAGCGCGATGGTGTTTATGATGAAAACTAGCCCCGCAATCATCGTAAATTTCGCTAAAAATCCAGCCGGACCTTTCGCGCCAAAAAGGCTCTCGTTGCTCCCGCTATACACGCCAAGCCCGATACTTGAACTTTTCTGCAAAAGGACTGCGATTGTGATGATGATTGATAGTAGAATCTGCACCGCTAAAAGAATGCTTGTCATTGCGTAACTCCGTGAATTTTATGGATTTTAAAAAAATAAAAGTTGCGATTGTAGCATAAAAATCTTAAAAAAATATTTATTCGAATCGATTCGCAGAATCTCGCAAAATTTCGCCGAATCTCGCTAATTTTTGCAGAATCTAATGCGATTTCGCAGAATCTTTTCGCAGAATCTAAATGCGATTTGCAGAATCTTTTCGCAGAATCTACACAAAAAAAACACAAAAAAATGATTTTTATTCTTATTTAAGTTTTGGTTTGCTAAAATCGCGCTTTTTAAATTTAAAAAATGAGAAGGATAAAAAATGAAGTTTTTTAAGATAGTTACGCTTGGCGTGGCGTTTAGCGCGATTTTAGGTGCAAATGAAGTGAATATTTATTCACATCGCCATTATGACACGGACAAGGGCATTTTCAAAGCATTCACGGACAAAACGGGCATAAAAGTCAATGTGCTTCAAGCAAAAGCAAACGAACTCGCCCAAAGGCTCGAATCTGAGGGCAAAAACAGCAAAGCGGATATTTTTATCACAGCAGACGCGGGCAATTTAGAGCAAGTGCGCGTAGCGGGGCTTTTTCAAAGTGTCACTAGCGATGAAATCGAAGCTCTCTCGCCAAAAGCGTGGCGTGGCAAGAATAATGAGTGGTTTGCCATATCCAAACGCGCTAGGATTATCATCGCTTCAAAAGAGCGCGTCCTAAAGGGTAGCATTGCAAATTATGAAGATTTGACAGACGCAAAATGGAAGGGCAAGATTCTTGTGCGAAGTTCAAGCGCGGTGTATAATATTTCGTTGCTCTCGCAAATGATTGAAACGCTTGGACGCGATGAAGCAAAGGCGTGGGCGAGTGGTATCGTCCAAAATATGGCGCGAACTCCAAAGGGTGCGGATAGAGACCAGATTCGCGCGGTGTATGCGAAAGAAGGCGATGTGGCGATTTCAAATAGCTATTATTTGGGGCATTTGCTAAATTCGAAAAACGAAAACGACCGCAAGGCGGGAGAAAGCGTCTATGTGATTTTCCCAAATCAAAATGGGCGTGGCACTCACATAAATGTAAGTGGCGTGGGCGTGCTTAAAAACGCGCCAAATAAGGCAAATGCGATTAAATTAGTAGAGTTTTTGCTATCCCCCGAAGCGCAAAAAATGCTAACTGATGGCAATTTTGAATATCCAATAAATCCAAATGTCGAGCCAAATGCGCTTTTAAAAAGCTGGGGCGAGTTCAAAGTGCAAGAGCCAGACTTTGAGAGTTATTACAAAAATGCCAAAGAAGCGTTGAAAATCTTTGATGAAGTGGAGTGGCGGTAGGGCGGTGCGATGAAAATTTAAACAGGCGCGAATCCAAATGAAAAATCTAAATTTTAAGTGGATTGCCCCTGCGATTATTCTCGCAGGATTCGTGCTTGTGCCGATTTTTGTAGTGATTTTTCATCTGCCATTTATTGATTTAGGGACGCTTAGTCATTTGAGTAGATTCGTGCTACCGCGCTATATTTTGGGTAGTGCGATTTTGCTTTTTGGGGTGCTAATTTGCACTTTGATTTTAGGTATTTTAAGCGCGTATTTAATCGCATTTTATGACTTTTTTGGACGCAAAATCTTTGAAATCGCCCTTATTTTGCCACTTGCCATCCCTGCGTATATTATGGGATTTGCGTGGGTAAATCTATGCGAATTTGAGGGTGTGATACCCACGCTATTTGGGATAGATTCACGCATTGATATTATGAATACCGCAGGGGCGATTTTGATTTTGTCTTTTTCGCTCTACCCTTACATTTATTTTTTCACTAAAAACAATTTTTCGCAGAATCTTGGCACGATAATTCGTAGCGCGCAAAGTTTGAGTGGCTCATCTATGCGGATTTTTTGGAGAGTTGTTTTGCCATTTTGTCGCGTTAGCATTGTGGGGGCGAGTTTGCTAGTGCTAATGGAGACGCTAAGCGAATATGGGCTTGTGTCGTATTTTGGCGTGGATTCATTTAGTGCGGGGATTTTTCGCACTTGGCTTGGCGGTGGCGATAAAAGCAGTGGTGTTGCGCTATCGGCGGTTATGATAATTTTTGTTTTTATAATTGTGGTAGCTGAATCCTATCAGCGCAAATCACGCTCTTACGCACAAAGCGCGTTTTTGCCTACGCCTAGACAAAAATTGTGCGGATTTAAAAATGCGTTTGCGTTTTTTATATGCTTTGCGGTGCTATTTTTTGCCTTTATTGTGCCATTTGCGTGGCTTTTGTATTGGGGATTTTATGATATAGCGCAAACCTTTCCCAAATTTACAAGCGCGATGATTTATAGCTTGGCGATGTCGTTTAGTAGCTCATTTGCAATCGTTTTAATCGCATATTTCCTTTGCTTTGTGGTGCGACTTGGCGGTGGCAGAGCGGCAAAGGCGATTTTAGCACTCGCAAGTCTTGGATATGCAATCCCCGGCGCGGTTGTGGCGATTGGCATTTTGCTATTTTTGGGCTTTATAAACACGCACATTTTATCTCCGCTAAATATCGCTTACGCGCTTGGTGGGGGATTTGCGGTGCTATTTTTTGGATATTTGGTGCGATTTTTGGCATCGGGCATATTTGCGATTCAAAGCGGATTTACCAAAATCCCGCGAAATTTTGACTTTGTAGCGTTAAATCTCAAAGCCACTCCGCTTCGCATTTTTACCAAAATCCACTTTCCGCTAATCCGCACTAGCCTAGCACTCGCCTTTGTCATCGTGGCAATCGACATTTTAAAAGAGCTCCCCATCTCTACGATTTTGGCAAGTTCGGGCTATCAAACTTTGGCAGCTGCCGCCTTTGGATACAGCGACAATGAGCAAATCTATGACGCCGCCTTGCCTAGCCTACTAATCGTGCTTTTTGCGCTAATCCCAACGCTTCTAATGCACTTTTTACATAAAAATGACGGAGGCGCGAAATGAAAATTTTAACCATAAAAAATCTAAGCAAATCTTTTGGCAAAACGCCCGTGTTGCAAGATATTAGCTTTGAAGTGGGTAGTGGCGAAATCGTGGCGATTTTAGGCGAGAGTGGCTGTGGCAAAAGCACACTTTTAAGCGCGATTGCAGGATTTTTTGGCATAGATGGCGGAGAGATTTGGCTGTGCGGTGAAAAAGTGGCAGATTCTGCGAATTTCGCCCCGCCAAAAGAGCGCAATGTCGGCATTTTGTTTCAAGACTACGCGCTATTTCCGCATTTTAGCGTGAAAGAAAATATTTTGTTTGGTATCGCGCATTTGCAAAAGGCAGAGCAAAAACAACGCTACGATGAGCTGGTAGCAATGCTTGGGCTTGAAACGCTTGGCACTCGCTATCCGCACGAGATTAGTGGCGGACAGCAACAGCGCGTGGCACTAGCGCGCTCTCTCGCCCCGCGCCCCAAAATGATTTTATTTGATGAGCCATTTTCAAATCTCAATCACACGATGAGCACGAGAATGCGAAGCGATATAAAGGCGATTTTACGCACACACGGGCTTTCTGCGATTTTTGTGACGCACGATAGGGAGGACGCCTTTGCTTTGGCGGATAAAATTATTTTGATGGAGGGCGGTAAAATCATCGATAAAGGCACTCCAAAAGAGCTTTATGAAAATCCAAAAAGCGCGCAAAGTGCGGAATTTTTGGGCGTGATAAATGTGATTGAAAAAAGTGCGATTGAGAATGTGAAAAATGCGAATTTTCGCAAATTTTTAGAAGCAAAAAATGGGCTGATTCGCCCAAAAGAGTTGCGGATAGTGGGAGATTCTGCGAATGGGGGAGATTCTGCCTGTTATCCCCCCTCCCTTGCGGAGTTTGAATCTAAAAATCCCCCCTCCCTTGCGGAGGGCGACTCTCAATCTCTCCCCCTCCCTTGCGGAGGGGGATTAAGGGGGTGGGTAGATTTGCAAGATTCTGCGAAATCCGCCAAATTCGCAGAATCTAGCGCGATTTCTAACTGCGTTTTTGCCGAAGTTTTGGATAGCGTTTTTTATGGCGATTATTATGAAATCATCGTGTGCGTCGAGAATCTACGCTTTACATTGCAAACATTTTTTAAAATAAACTCAAAAGAAATAATGTTAAATTTTGATTAGATTCTGCGAATTCAGCCAAAAACGCAGAATCTGCGCTAGATTCTGCGATTTTTTCCGTCACTTGCGAGATTCTGCGTTTTTCTGTATTTTTTCCGTCACTTGCGAGATTCTGCGTTCGCAATGACGACGCGGGGCAGATTCTGCGAAATCTAATCTAACAACAACTCTTTTGCGATTTTATCGCGCACATCGCGCCCTAGCAGGTATTCCACAATCGCAAGGGCAAAGAGAGTGGCACTTGCAGGACCATTTGCGGTGATGATATTTTCATCGATAACCACGCGCTCCGCGCAATATTTCGCACTCGAACTTATCGCATTTTCACAGCTTGGGTAGCGGGTAAATTTATTTTTTAGCACACCTGCCTTGCCTAGCACGATTGGCGATGCGCAAATCGCCGACACTAGCTTACCTTGCGCATTTAGCTCTTGCAACGCATTTATTACAAAATCATCATTGCAGAGATTTTGCATACCATCATAGCCACCAGCAAGGGCGATTGCGCTAAATTCGGCTAAATTTACCGCGCTCAAATCGCACTCGCTTTGCAAAATGATATTATGCGCCCCGCACACAGACTTTTCGCGCCCTGCCAAAACCACGCAAAGCCCAGAGCGGCGCAAAATATCCACAATGCTAACTAGCTCAATTTCCTCAAATCCGCGCAAAATAGGCACTAAAACTTTCATTTTCCCCCCTTAAATTTAAATGCGAAATTATGGCAAAATCACTCTTAAATCGCAGAATCTAGCGGAGATTCTGCGATTTTTCTGTCACTTGTGAGATTCTGCGTTTTATTGCAATTTTCGCAGAATCTAGTGTAAAAAAATCCGTCATTGCGAGATTTGACGAAGTCAAATCGTGGCAATCCATATTATTATTTTTTTTGGATTGCTTCGTTGCACTCGCTTCGCTTCGTGCGCCTCGCAATGACGAAATGCGGGCAGATTCTGCGTTTTATTGATTTTTGCATTAGATTCTGCGTTCTATGCGAGATTCTGCGCCAAAGATTACCAAAAAGAATGTAAAGCGCATAGCAAAGAAAAACGCAGAGATAAAACTAGCAAAGCAAGAAACAAGCGGATTTTTCTTGGGATTTGGCGGAACATTGGCAAATCCAAGCGCGACTAGTGAATATAGCAGGAAAATTAGAGTATATTCTGCTCTTATGCCTAGCGGTTATTGGGGAGCAAACTATGTTTATGTATTGTGGGGCACTTACTATCCTGCAAATGTCGATGGCGGATTTGAAGCGTTGCTAGGATATAAGCACTTTGCAAATCCATACTTTGGAGTGCGCTCTTATTTGGATTACAATGCGCGATTTTTGGATTTATTACATTCGCATAATTTCACCGCTAACTTTGATATGCTAATAAATTTTGTGACAACCAAACCTTTAAAGGTGGGATTTGTGCTAGGATTTGGCTATGGGCTAGTGTATGAGCGCGTAAATAGCGATATTTGCAAGTATTTCAATGATTGCAATATAATAGGCGAGACGATGCAGGGGAACTTTGGAGTGCGCTTTGTGATTTACAACAACAGCGCGATTGAAGTGCTATTTCAGCCGCGATATTCGGGTAGATTGCTTACGGAATTATACAAAAGCAGCTACGGCACAAATCGCTACGAGTTATTAAATGAAATCAAAGAAGTCGCGTTGATTGGCACTTTGCGATTTGTATATACATTTTAGCGCAACTTTTAATGCAACTTTCGCACGGCGTAAATCGCGCTTGTGAGCGTGGATAGGGCGATGCCTAGCAAAAATGGGATTGCGAAAAATGCGCCGTTGTTGATGAGTGCGATGACGCTAATCCCCAAAAATGCGTAGGATAGAAGGCGAAAAAGTCCAAATGAGATTTTTGCACCGATGAAAAATCGCTCTTTTTTGGGGAGAGATTCAGGGGTAGATTCTGCGATTTTGGTATTATTTTCATTAGATTCTGCGTTTTGTTTGCAACTTTCATTAGATTCTGCGTTCGCAGAATCTTGGATTGCTTCGGTCGCTTCGCTCCCTCGCAATGACGGATTTTTTGAATCATTTAAATCCTCCGCAATTCTAGTATCTTGCGCGAGTTTCGTGGGTTGTGCCGAAAAATTCGAGTGAGATAGAACTAGTGGTTCATCGAGCGAGAATTTTTCAAACTCCCGCGAAGGTCGCGTGAGAGACGAATTGCCAATACCCAAAGACGAATCGCCACAAGCACTAATCTTTCTCATTACCGAGCGATACGAGCTCCACACAATCATCATCGCCCCCACCCACGCCACTTCAAAGCTTATCAAAAATCGCACATCAAGCACCGCCACAATCAAAGCGCACACGAGATTCGCGCATAAAATCAGCATTTTTCGCCCTTTACAATCAGCAAATAATACGCCACCAGCGCAAAAATCGCAATCACACCGCACCCCAAAAACGCCACGCTAAAATCCCACGCCCCAATCGCAAATCCCAAAAAATATGGTCCCACCCCCGCGCCCAAGTCTATCATCATAAAATATGTCGCTGTGGCAAGTCCCAATTTGTCCTTTGGCGCGAGTTTGATGGCGAGACTTTGCGCCGATGAGACGAAGTTACCATAGCCAAAGGCGCAGCAAATCGCCCCCAAAATTAGCACGAATCCATTTTGCGCAAAAGCGATTAAAACAAGCGCAAGTGCGAGAAAAACAAGCGATGGCGCGATGATTGCATTATGCCCTTTGATATCAAAAATGCGCCCAGCAAAAGGGCGAATGAGAAGCGAAGTCACCGCATACACGATAAAAAACGCCGAGCCAGCTTCTATCAGCCCCCGCTCTTTGCAATACGCGCCAATAAAGCTCAAAATCCCGCCAAAGCAAAACGCCACCAAAAATCCCACAAACGCGATTCGCAGGGCACTTGGCTCGATAAATTCAAGCAATTTTGTTTTTAGCGAGTGAGTGCGTGGCTCAAAGTGCAATGCGCCCTTTTTTAGCTCACGCACCTTCATCGCAAACACACACAAAATCGCACACGCTATAAACCCAAGCGACACGCAAAATCCCGCGTCAAACGCACTATGATTCACCAAATACACCGCCACAAAGGGCGCAATCCCACTTGCCACCACGCTACTAAGCCCATAATACCCAATGCCAACGCCCCGCTTAAAACTCGGTATCATTCGCGCTACAATCGTCCCGCACACGCTAGAACACAGCCCAAAGCTAAGTCCGTGCAAAAATCTAGTGAGATTTAGCAAGGCGATATTATGCGCGAAAAAATACAGCGCATTAAACGCAAGGGAGGCGAAAAGCCCTAAAATAAGCCACTTTTTAAGATTGAGCTTATCCAAACTTTTGCCAACGCAAAGTCTAGCCACCATCACGCCGATGACAAAAATCCCACTTGCAAACCCCGCCACCGCGCTTTTTGCGTGCAAAATATCTAGCGCATAGCTTGTCGAAATGATGGTGGTTAGGTAAAAACTCGCCGATATGCAAAAATTTATCCAAATCACAGCGATGAAATAGAAATTAAAAAGATTGTAGCGTTTTGTCATTAAAATCCTTTATGTGCGGTGCTGTGGCATTTTTAAGCTATTTTTCATTTTTGTATTTTGGATTTTCTTTGATTTTTTCAAAGTCGCGCAGTTCGGCTTTATAGACTTTATAGACATTTAAAATAGCAGCGGCAATCCCCCACGCCACGCCTAAAAATAACACCCAAAATACGCCAAAGATTTTTTGCATTAGCACCCCTACGCCAATTCCTAGCAAAATCGCTACGACAATGGAGATGCCAAGAGATAAGCCATTTGCACCGACAATTAAAGGACGCAATTTTGGCGTAGATTCTGTTTTTTTTGTATTTTTTTCGCTAGATTCTGCGTTTTTTGTTTGATTCGCAGAATCTACATTTTGTTCTCCCTCCCTTGCGGAGGGGGCTAGGGGGTGGGTAGATTCTGCGATTAGATTCTGCGAAATTGCGTTAGATTCTGTGATTTTTATGCGATTCGCAGAATCTAGATTCTGTGTTTTTTTCGTCATTGCGAGATTTTGCGTAGCAAAATCGTGGCAATCCACATTTAGATTCTGCGTTGTTATGTAAGATTCTGCGATTTTTGTATTTTTCGCATTATTATTTTTTTGCATTTTTAACCCACCCCCTTAATCCCCCGCGCGCATTTGGGAGGGGGAGAATTTTAGATTCTGCGATTTTTTTGTCATTCTGAGCGAACGAAGTGAGCGAAGAATCTCTGTTTTTTGAGATATTTCGCTTCGCTCAATATGACAATTTTGTTTGGATTGCTTCGTTGTGGCTTCGCCACTGCCTCGCAATGACGAAGTGGGACGCGAATCTATCGATTCGCCTTGCAATGACAAATCATTTGAATTGCTTTCATTATCCATTTCGCAACTCTTCAAACACCACTTCACACGAATCTACTACTCTATCAATGACAGATTCGTCCATCGCCGTGCAAACAAAGCCCGTCTCAAATGTCGATGGCGCAAAATACACACCTCTCTCTAACATTTTTTGATGAAACTTCGCAAAAAGCGTGGTATCGCTCTTTTTGGCGTCATCAAAATTTCGCACAGGCTTGTCGTTAAAGAAAAAGCCAAACATACTGCCACGCACGGCAGTTTGCATTGCAAAGCCAAAGCGATTCGCCCTATCTTTCATACCATTTGTCAAACGCAACGCCAAATTTTCCAAATTCGCATAAAGATTATTGTCTCGCTTTATTTGCTTCAACACCGCTAGTCCCGCCGATACAGCGATAGGATTGCCACTCAAAGTCCCTGCTTGATAAACCGCACCTGTTGGGGATAGCATTTCCATAATGTCGCTTCGTCCGCCAAATGCCGCTAGTGGCAACCCTCCGCCGATAACTTTGCCAAAAGTCGCCAAATCAGGCGTTACTTCATAAAATCCAAGTGAGCCTTTCAAAGACGCGCGAAATCCGCTCATCACTTCATCAAAAATTAGCACCGCGCCAAAAATATCGCATAGCTCTCTCACGCCTTTGATAAACTCCGCTTCCGCAGGGACTAGCCCCATATTTCCTGCAATGGGTTCAATTATCACACAGGCAACCTTTCCACTTGCCTTAAAACACGCTTTTAGCGAATCCAAATCATTATACCGCGCCACAAGCGTGTGTTTGCTAAAATCCTGTGGCACACCGGGCGAACTAGGATTGCCAAAAGTCGCACAGCCACTTCCCGCGCTCACAAGCAATGAATCGCTATGCCCGTGATAGCAGCCATCAAACTTTATAATATCATCTCTCCCTGTAAATGCCCGTGCTAAGCGAATCGCACTCATTGTCGCCTCCGTGCCAGAGCTTACAAGGCGAATCTTTTCGATTCCATCATACACTTCGATAATCTCTTTGGCGAGTTTTGTCTCCATCGTAGTAGGCGCACCATAGCCCACGCCACGCTCTAATGCCTCTCTTATTGCTTCAAGTGTCGCGCTATCTTTATGCCCTAAAATAAGCGGTCCCCAGCTCTGCACGAAATCGACATATTTGTTGTTGTCCTCATCGATGAGATAGCAACCATTCGCGCTTTTTATCATTCTAGGATTACCACCCACAGAGCTAAACGCGCGGACAGGCGAATTTACGCCCCCTGCAATCACCGCCTTTGCTTCGTTGAAGTCGTTTATGGAGTTTAAAATATTCATCTTTGTCCTTTGAATCTAAAAATTTTTAGCAATTATACTACTTTAAAGCGTGTAAAATATACAAATTTTATGAAATTTTGTGTAATTTTTCTTGCTTTTTTTGCAAAATTTCATATAATGCCAAACTTTTTAAATAATAATTTTTATCAAATTTGAAACATATAAAGGAAATGAAATTGAAGGAAGTTTATTTAGACAACAACGCCACCACAATGGTGGATAGCGCGGTTTTTAGCGCGATGAGTGATTATTTTTGCAAACACTACGGCAATCCAAATTCGCTTCACAAAATAGGCACGGACACGCATAAGCCACTGCGCGAGGCATTTGATAAGATTTATAACGCAATAGGCGCAGATTCAAGCGATGATGTCATAATCACTTCGTGTGCTACGGAGTCAAATAATTGGGTGCTAAAAGGCGTGTATTTTAATGAAATTTTGCGAAATGGCGGGAAACTTGGGGACAAAAATCATATCATCACCACGCAAGTAGAGCACCCTGCGATTAGCTCAACTTGCGCGTTTTTGGAGGAATTGGGCGTGAAAATCACCTATATTCCTGTAAATAGCAAGGCTGGGATTGACGCTTCTGCCGTGCGTGATGCGATTACACCCCAAACTATGCTAGTTAGCGTAATGTGGGCAAATAACGAAACAGGCGTGATTTTTCCCGTGCAAGAAATCGGGGCGATTTGCAAAGAAAGGGGCGTTTTATTTCACACGGACGCCGTTCAAGCGATTGGCAAGATTCCCGTAAATGTGCGCGAATCAAATGTCGATTTTTTGAGTTTTAGCGCACATAAATTTCACGGACCAAAGGGCATTGGCGGACTTTATATTCGCGCTGGATTGGAGCTTTCCCCACTTTTTCACGGCGGTGAGCAAATGCAGGGCAAACGCAGTGGGACGCTAAATGTGCCTTATATCATCGGTATGGGCGAAGCATTTGCGTTAGCAAAGGCGCATTTGGATTTTGAAGCTGACAAAGTGCAAAAAATGCGCGACAAACTTGAATCCGCGCTTTTAGCGCACGATGATGTGCTGATAATCGGGCGCGATTCGCCCCGTGTGCCAAATACGATTTTGGCAAGTATTCGAGGCATTGAGGGCGAAGCAATGCTTTGGGATTTAAACAAAGCTGGTATTTGCGCATCTACGGGCAGTGCGTGTGCAAGTGAGGATTTGGAGGCAAATCCTGTGATGAGTGCCATCGGCGCAGACAAAGAGTTAGCACACACGGCGATTCGATTGTCGCTATCGCGATTCACAACCGAATCTGATATTGATTATGCCATTGGCGTGATAGATTCGGCGATTAAGCGACTTCGCAATATTTCAAGTTCATATTAAAGGAAAAAGTTATGGGAAAAGATAATTTATTAGGCGGTTCATTGTGGGAGGCGTATTCTAAAAAAGTCCAAGAGCGAATGGACAATCCCACGCATTTAGGCGTCATCACGCAAGAGGACGCAGACAAAAAAGGCGCGAAACTAATCGTAGCAGACTATGGCGCGGAGGCTTGTGGCGATGCGGTGCGATTGTATTGGCTAGTTGATTCAAATGACACGATAATCGATGCGAAATTCAAAAGTTTTGGCTGTGGGACGGCTATCGCAAGTAGTGATATGATGGTAGAGCTATGCCTAAATAAAAAAGTCCAAGACGCCGTAAAAATCACAAATATCGATGTAGAAAAGGCACTCCGCGATGACCCCGATACTCCCGCAGTGCCCGGACAAAAAATGCACTGCTCCGTAATGGCTTATGATGTGATTAAAAAGGCAGCGGGGCTTTATTTGGGCAAAAGCGCGGAGGATTTTGAAGATGAAATCATCGTGTGCGAATGTGCGCGGGTTAGCCTATCTACGATAAAAGATGTGATACGCCTAAATGATTTGAAATCCGTTGAGGAAATCACGCAATACACCAAAGCAGGGGCATTTTGCAAGTCCTGCATAAAGCCGGGCGGACACGAAAAAAGAGAGTATTATTTGGTGGATATTTTGCGTGATGTCCGCGCTGAAATGGAGGCTGAAAAGCTAAAAGCAAACGCCACAAAGTCAAGCGCAGGGACGCTAGAATTTAAAGATATGACAATGGTGCAAAAGGTAAAGGCGATTGATAAAATCATCGATGAAAATATCCGCCCTATGCTTATGATGGATGGCGGAAATATGGAAATCATCGACATCAAGGAAACTAGCGATAATTTTATCGATGTGTATATCCGCTATTTGGGCGCGTGTAGTGGCTGTGCGAGTGGTTCTAGTGGGACGCTTTTTGCAATCGAATCGATTTTACAAGAAAATTTGGCGCAAAATATAAGGGTGTTGCCTATTTAAGATTTTGCGAGATTTATTTTAAGATTCGGCGAAAAGTGCGCTAGATTGGGCGAATTTATTTAAAGATTCTGCGTTTTTATTTAAAAGATTCTGCGAAAAACGCGATAGATTCTGCGTTTTTATTTTAGATTCTGCGAATCGCAGAATCTTAACGCCACAAAATCACAAAAATCCACATTTAGATTCTGGCAGAATCTACCAAAAAATCATCATTTTTGTTATAATCTTTCACTTTTGAGGGAGATTCTGCAAATCTTTGGAGATTCTGCGATTTTTGGGCGAGATTCTGCGAATTTTGCAGAATCTGTAAAATTGGGAGATTTTATAATTTTTTTGGAGGTAGGAAATGAGTGCAAAGCCAAACTACACACACTTCATAAGCAAGGCAAAATCAATCTGCATTGGGCGCGTTTGGGATTCGCGCTTAATGCGATACGCACTAGGCGTTGATGCGAGCTGTTATAGCTATGTGCCAAAAGTCGTCATTCGCGCAAACAGCGAGGACGAAATCATCGCTCTTTTGGCACTTGCTAGACAATGCCACACACCTATCACTTTTCGTGCCGCAGGGACTTCATTAAGTGGACAATGCAGTAGCGATTCAGTGCTTGTTATCGCAAATGAGGGCTTTAAAAGCATTGAAGTTAATGGCAATGTCATCGAATGTGGCTGTGGAGTGATTGGCTGCGAGGCAAATGCGGCGTTAGCGAAGTTTGGCAAAAAGATTGGACCAGACCCAGCGACTATCACAACCGCGTTAATTGGCGGGATTTTCAACAACAATTCAAGCGGAATGTGCTGTGGCGTGGAGCAAAATAGCTATAACACCATTCATTCTGTCCGTGCGGTGCTAACAGACGGCACTATCATCGATACAAGCGACAAAAATAGCGTTGAATCTTTTTGTAAAACCCACGCACACATTGTAGAATCTCTGCAAAAACTCCGCGCCGAAATTTTAGCTGACGATGAGCTGACAAAACTCATCGCACGAAAATACAAAATCAAAAACACCACAGGATACAGCATAAACGCCCTAGCAGATTTTAGCGACATTGCGGACATTTTAAATCACATTTTAATCGGTAGCGAGGGGACTTTGGCATTCATTAGCAAGGTGCGCTACAACGCCGTGATTGACGCAAAATTTAAGGCGTGTGGATTGCTATTTTTTGCGGATTTGAGCGAGGCGAGTAAGGCAGTTGTCGCGCTATCAAAACTTGGGCGAGATAAAGTTGTGAGCGCGGAAATGATGGATTATGCCTGTCTTATGGCGGTTAAAGATAGCGAAGGGATACCTAGCATAGTCAAAGAGTGCAAAGAGGGCTATTCGTGCATTTTATTTCAAAGCGAATCACAAGAGACATCAAAGTTAGAGGCGAATCTAGTCGCCATAAAAGCAGAGTTAGAATCCATCAAAATGCCATTTACGCCGTTGTATTCAAAGGATTCGCGTGAGTATGATGCGTGGTGGAAGATTCGCAAGGGAATCTTGCCTATTGTCGCAGGGACGCGCCCCAAAGGGACTACGATTATCACCGAAGATGTGTGCTTTGAGATTGATAAATTTACCGATGGCGTGGCGTGGTTGCAAGAGTTGTTTAAAAAATATGGCTTTGATGGCGTGATTTTTGGACACGCGCTTGCGGGGAATCTGCACTTTAATATCACGCCCGATTTAAAGGACAAAAAGCAATATGAAAATTTTGCCGCGCTTGTGGAGGAAATGAGTAGCAAAGTCGCACTAATGGGCGGTAGTGCCAAAGCAGAGCACGGCACAGGGCGAATGGTCGCGCCATTTGTGGAAATCGAGTGGGGCAAAAAGGCTTACGCAATCAATGTGGCGATAAAAAATATCTTTGATTCGGAGCGACTTTTGAATCCAGATGTCATAATCAGCGATGATGCGACAATTTTTAAGAAAAATCTCAAATCCGCGCCCAAAAATCTACTCAATCTGCCCGAAAATAGTGAGATGATAAATCGCTGTATGGAGTGCGGATTTTGCGAGAAAAACTGCCCATCGCGTGAGATTACGCTAACACCGCGCCAGCGAATCGCAGTGCTACGCGAAATCACGCGACTTTTAGAGGACGGCAAAAAGTATGAGGCAGACGCACTTTTGAGCGAATATGAATACTTTGGCGATGAAACTTGCGCGGGGTGCTCATCGTGCCTTGCTCTTTGTCCGCTTGGGATTGATACCGCAAATGTCGCCTTTGAGTTGCGAAAAGCTATGAGTGGCAAAACGCAGAAATTCGCGCAAAAAATTTATGATAATTTTAGTGCGATTTTGAGCGTGGCGCGTGGGGGACTGCGAATCTACCGCTTTGCAAGTGTGATAATTAGTGAATTTTGGATTAGCAAAATCACAGGCGCATTGCATAAATTAAGCGCGAATCTGCCATTTACCCCGCCATTTATGCCCCGCGCAAATGGTTATAATCTCACAAATAAGGGCGAAAATCTGCCTGAAAAAGTCGTGTATTTCACTTCTTGCACAAATCGCATTTTTGCCCCAAATGCCAAACAACGCGACAAACGCCCATTGCAAGAAGTGGTGGAGAGCATTTGTGCGAAGGCAAAAATCGGCATAATTTATCCGCACAAAATCAAGCAAATGTGCTGTGGCAAAATGTTTGAGGATTATGAAAGCATAAAGGCGCAAAATATGGCATTTTTAGAATCTGAGCTAGAAAAGGCGACTTGTGGCGGGAAATATGCGATTTTAACAGACCATTCGAGTTGCTTTTACTCTACGATTGCGCAGTTTGGGGATAGATTCAAGGTGTATGACATTAGCGAATTTATTTTAAGCATAAGCGACAAACTTGCGTGGAGCAAGGTGGATTCGCCACTTTTGGTGCATAGACTTTGTTTGTTAAAAAAGATGGGCAAGGATAGCGCGATAGTGGAAGTGGCAAAGCTATGCAGCGATGATGTGCGCGTGGTAAAAAGCTTTGAGTGTTGCGGATTTGCGGGTAAAAAGGGCTTTTTCACGCCAGAGCTCAACAAGTCTAGCACGGCGCATTTGGCAGATGAGAGCGCGACAAATATCATCGGCGTGAGTTCAAGTAGCACTTGTGAGATAGGACTTTGCGCGTATAGTGAGAGTAAATTTCAAAGTGTGGCGTATTTAGTAGATAAAGCGACTAGCGCGAAATAGAATGCCTCAATTCGTCTTTGGGTGCATCTTTCGCACTTTTAAAATTTTTTGGGCATTCGCAGACCGCTAGTCTAGTCTCACACCCAAAAAATTTTAAAAATACAAAATCTCCACCGCAAAATACTAGAATTGTTTTTAAAGGCAAAAAAAAACGCCGTCATTGCGAGGCGCACGAAGCGAGGCGAGCGCAACGAAGCAATTCGCAGAATTTGCGAGCGAAGCGAAGCAACCATCCAAGATTCTGCGATTTCGCAGAATCTAAAATATTTTCTGCTACAATTCGCCTTTTATTTTTGAAAATAAGGATGTGAAAATGAAAGAGTTGATTA
>NZ_JBSIUQ010000011.1:0-78560 GCF_053654695.1 Helicobacter sp. 23-1044 | reverse complement strand
GAAATGGGGGGTGCAGCCCTTTTGCGAAAAAATAAGAGACTTTGAAATGAAATTAGGCGACAAAATCGCAGAATCGCAGAATCTAAAAAGAGATTTTTCGCTTCGCTCAAAATGACAAATTGATTTGGATTGCTTCGGCGAATCTTGCGATTCGCCTCGCAATGACAAATCTAACGCAGATTCTGCAATATTTTCGCCATTTTTTTTATCAGATTCTGCGTTTGCAGAATCTACCCACCCCCTTTGTCCCCCTCCGCAAGGGAGGGGGAGAGATTGAGATACTTCACCTTGCTCAGTATGACAATTTGGACTAGATTCTGCGATTCGCAGAATCTCAATCGAAGTATTTGCGGTGTTGCTTTGCACGAAGTTTGCCCCGTTGCTAGGAAATAGAACTAGTGGTTCATTGACGACGCAATGGGGCAAACTTCGTGTGAATTGATTACCCAAAGACGAATTGCCATCGCTAAAAATTTTAAGTTTATAAATCACCTTCCCCTGCCTTCTCCACCTCGCCTCATACTTGCTAACTACCGCATTTCCCGCATTTTCCTGCGCCTCAAAGTGATAGTCTTTCGCCAAATCCTTGGCAAAGTCAAAATACTCCGCGCTATCGGTAAGCAACTCAAAAAATCCGCCATTTTTTAGCGCACCGAGCGCATTTTGCAAGAATTGCGCACTCAAAACGCGCCTTTGCGGATTTTTATCCCACGGCACGGGGAAATGCAGGAAAATTCTATCGAGCGATTTTCGCGGGACAATCTCGCAAAGCACGCGCGCATCGAGGTTTGCGACGAATAGATTTTGCAATCCCAAAAGTTGTATTTGGCGAAGCACTTGGGCGATTGCGGGGCGGTAGATTTCAAGTCCGATAATCGCGCTGTGTGGGTTTGTTCGCGCGAGATTTAGGATATTTCGCCCACTGCCAAATCCGATTTCAAGCATTGCACTTTTGCTTCGCTCTTTGCTCTGCTCTTTGCCTTGTGATAAAAGTGCGCAAATCTCCCGCCACGAGAGCAAAAACGCAGAATCTGCGACATTTTCGTCATTTTTTTCATTAGATTCTGCGATTCGCAGAATCTCAATCCGCAGGATTTGCGAGCATAGCGGAGCAACCATCGAAGTATTTGCGGTGTGGCTTTGCACGAAGTTTGCTCCGTTGCTAGGAAATAGAACTGATGGTTCATTAACGACGCAATGGGGCAAACTTCGTGTGAATTGCATACCCAAAGACGAATTGCACCCCAAATTGTGGGTTAAAATTTTTGCGTTCGTTACCCTCGCATACTCACACAGCGCGCACTTTATCAACTCTTTTGATGGGACGCTAAAATGCTTATTAAACTTCACAAGAATTTTGCCATTTTTTTGCAATTTTGTTAGCAAAATTTTTTGCGTGGCGAAGTTGTTTTGAAGCGCAGAATCTGAGTTTTTTTCATTAGATTCTGCGTTTGCAGAATCTACCCACCCCCTTAATCCCCCTCCGCAAGGGAGGGGGAGAGAATTGGAGTTACCCTCCGCAAGGGAGGGGGAAACTTTGGATGGTTGCTTCACTGCGTTCGCAAATCCTATGGATTGCTTCGATTCGCGTTGCAAATCTCGCAATGACAAAGCAGGGGCAGTTTCTGCGATTTGCGTGTGAGGGGCAGAATCCACCACTTCCGCCAAAATTATCACGCTTTTATCTTTTAGATTCTGCGCTTCAAAGATAAAATTAAAAATCCCCGATTTCACAGGCAAACTCGCAGAATCTAAATGCGTAGCGAAAAAATGCGGCATTGTCGCGCCCTACTTTATCGACAAAATGATTTTATTTGATGGCGCACTCTCCAAATTATCGCCATCCACCGCCACCACGAAGTAGCTAAACTCCCCGCTACTCGCGTCTCTATCGTCAAAATTATTCTGTGTCGCCTTAAATCGCTCTTGCTTGCCACTGCTAGAATCGATACGATAAACCACATAGTGCTTCGCGCCATCCACCGCATTCCACGCGATTTTTGCGACATTATTATCCACAAATCCCTGCGAGATTTGCGGTGCGGGTGGCGGTGCCTTTGTTTTCCCCACAATTGCGGGACTTTGAGTGCTTTTCAAATCATCATCATCCACGCTTTGGATTTTATAAAAATAACTCGCGCCATTTTCGCTGATATTGTCCGTGTGTGAGGTGCTTTTCGTAGTGGCGATTCGTAAAAATCTCCCGCTTTCCTTGTTTGCACGATATATGTTATAGGATTTTGCCCCGCTTTGCGCTTCCCACGAAAGGGTGATTTTTTGCAAAAGATTCTGCGTGGCATTGAGATTTTGCGGTGGTGGCGGGGGAGATTTTGTTTTTGCGGTTATTATTTGACTTGGGCGAGATGGATTTTTCGCGTGATTTACGGCGATAATGCGGTATTTATAACTCGCCCCACTCTCTAAATTTTTATCAAAATACTCCGGCAACAAGCGATGATTTACAAGCGCAATAGTCTTAAACTTCCCCTCAACCTCGCGCTGGATGAGATAATAGGCAATCGATGGATTTGGATGGGGCGAAAAGATGAGTTTGATTTGCCGTGGATAGTCATTTGAAGCGAAAACGCGCTCCACAGCGTCAATATACGAAGTCTTAACCTCTACAATCTCGCTAGGCGCGGAAAAATGCGTCTTACTAATGCTCTTAAATTTATAGCGATAAAGCGTCTCTGGCGTTAGATTTTCATCCACGAAATGCGTGATTTGCGGGTTTTCCAAATGTGCGATTTCGCTAAACTCGCCATTTTTTTCTTTATAAATCACAATTCCACTAACCCTCTCATCGCTTATAATCTCCCACTCAAAGGCGATTGCGCCGACATCGCTTATGGTTTTTATGTTTTTTATCACAGGCAGTGCAGAATCTTCGCCTTCAAGCGTGGCGATTATCCCCCCGCACGCACTAAAAAAAACGCTACAAATCAAAGCACACAGGCAACTTGCGTAATATCTCATCAATCTTCTCCATATCAAAATTTTTTGCCAAAATCTCGCACATATCATCAAAAATATTTGCTTGAAAACGCATTTTACCATTTTTTGGATGCGTTAGATACAGCAAATATGAATGCAGCATAACTCGCGAGGTTTTGCCCTTGTATCCGTAGAGTTCATCGCCTAAAATGTGGCGGTTTAGGCACTCCAAATGTGCGCGGATTTGGTGCGTCCTGCCTGTGAAAAGTCGCGCCAAAATGAGTTCCTTTTTGCCATCAAGCGAAGTGGCGAGTTTGTAAAAATGCGATTTTGCGTAACGCGCGGATTTTTTGGGAAAATTCGCCTTTGGGTATTCATTTGCGTTGTTTTGATACGAAACTTCGCGCAAATGACTTTTATGTCCTATTTTCGCGCATTTCGCGTGAAAACGAAGCGAAGCAACACCGCCATTACTTCGATTGTTTGATTGAGATTCTGCGATATTTGTGCGATTCGCAGAATCTGCAATTTGTCCCCCCTCCCTTGCGGAGGGGGCTAGGGGGTGGGTATTTTGTGAATTAGATTCTACGATTTTTGCGTTAGATTCTGCGTTTAGATTCTGCGAAATTGCGCTAGATTCTGCGATTTTTTGCATTTTTTTTGTTAGATTCTGCGTTTTTCCCGTCATTGCGAGATTCTGCGAAGCAGAATCGTGGCAATTCAAAAATTGTGCGTTAGCACCCTTAAACTCGCCCGCTTCGTGGTGCAAAAAATCGGATTCAAGGTTGCAGTAGTGCAACCGCCGATTTTTTGCTAGAAGCGGATTAAGCGAGGCACTCCCCCCTAAAAGCGAAAAAGCGGCTGCTTTTTGGCGCGTAGGGGGGAGCGGGGTAGGGGGGTGCAGCCCTTTTTGTGAGAAAATAAGGGATTTTAAAATAAAATTAGGCGACAAAATCGCAGAATCGAAGAATCTCAAAAGAGATTTTTCGCTTCGCTCAATATGACAATTTTTTTTGGATGGTTGCTTCGCTTCGCTCACAAAACAAGGCAAAGCCGAAGTTTCTTTATCCAATTCTGCGAATTGCTTCGGCGAATCTTGCGATTCGCCTCGCAATGACGAAGTATTCGCAAAAATTCCCGTGCGAGTCGCAGAATCTAAATTCGCAGAATCTAATGGATTGCCACGATTTGCCTTTGGCAAATCTCGCAATGACGAATAGATTTGCCCCTCCGCAAGGGAGGGGGAATTTTTAGATTCTGCGATTTTCGCACAAATCGCAGAATCTAGCGCAAAATCCAAACTTTTCACGCCACAAGGCAAATTTGCGACTTTTGAAAACTTCAAGCGATTTTTGGGATTTCGCCCCAAATAGCACTCCACCTCCACGCTTTCCTTCAAAGGCAAATCGATGAGTGCCAAATAAAGCCTCCCCATCGACTTTTGCGCTAACTGCTCGCTTAAAAATGCGTGCGCGCTGTTATTTTTCGCCACAACCATCGCGCCACTTGTTTGCTTATCCAAGCGATGGACGATGCCCTCGCGCTTCTCCCCGCTCAAAGTTGAAAGCTGAATTTGCCGTGCTTGTAGCCACTCTACCAAGCTTTCCTCACGCAAACTTGGTGCGCCGTGTGTCGCCAAAAACGGTGGTTTATTTAGCACCAAAACATCATCATCCTCATAAATTCGCTCGATAAAAATGTCGCTTTTTGGGGCGAGGGTGGGAGCGATGCCAAAAAATTCGCAGAATTTATCATTGTTTTGTTTGTTTGATTCGTTAGTTTCTTTTTCGCAAAAAGGGCGAGATTTGGGTGCTTCGCACGAATTATTATTAGATTCTGCGATTTGCAAAATCTCAATTTTATCGCTCTGCTCTACCAAAATCCCGCTTTTTTTGGCGATTTTGCCATTTATGGTGACTAGCTTTTTTGCAATCAGTTGCGCCACTTGCGAGCGAGAAACACCCAAATTTTTACTTAAAAATATATCAAGTCGCATTTTTCTCCAAAAATTTTTATATAATTTTGCCATTTTATTTACAAAAAGGGCAAATTTTATGTTAAATCTCAACAAAAAGGCATTTTCGCATTTTGATTATATGATTTTACTCACAAGCGCGCCAATCGTGCTAATGTCAATCATTCTCATTTATGAAATCGAGCGCGTCTCCACCACAAAGCAGTTGCTTTATATCGCATTTACGCTGATTATTAGCGCAATAATCTTTCTTTTGCCCTTGCGGAGGATGCTTTGGGTAATCCCTGCGTTTTATTGGGCGAGTATCGCGCTAGTTTTATCAGTGGAAATCATCGGCATCGACAAAGGCGGGGCAAAAAGGTGGTTAGAAATCCCATTTATCGGGATGAGTTTGCAACCAAGCGAAATGGTAAAAGTGGGACTTTTCTTAATGCTCGCATACAATATCCACAACAATCCCCCGCCAGAGGACGGATACGGACTAAGAGACTTTTTGAAGCACTCATTTTTTATTTTACTGCCTGTGATTTTGGTGAAAATTCAGCCGGATTTAGGCACTTCGATTTTGATTTTCATTTGCGGATATAGCATTCTTTTTTTGGTGGGAGTGCATAAAAAAATCCTGCTTGCGGGCATTTGCATTCTCATCCTATCCTCGCCGATAATCTATGTCACGCTAAAAGATTATCAACTGCAACGAATCGAATCGCTCATAAATCCCACCGCACAGAGTGCAAACACACATCAAGTCAATCAAAGCATAATCGCAATCGGCAGCGGCGGACTGCTTGGCAAGGATAGTGAGAATGCCACGCAATATCAACTGCGATTTTTGCCCGTGCCGGAGAGTGATTTTATTTTCGCGTATTTTTGCGAAAGATACGGATTTGTGGGCGGGATGGCACTGCTTTTTTGCTACTCGCTGCTGATTTTGCAACTATTTTCATTAAGTCATCAATATCGAAAAGATAAAATTTTGCAGGTTTTATGCGCGGGGGTGGGATTTTTGATATTTATTCACATTAGCGTAAATATGCTAATGGTGATGAAACTCGCCCCTGTGGTGGGGATTCCCCTGCCGTTTTTTAGCTATGGGGGGAGTAGTTTTTTGACATTTGGGATTTTATTTGCGATTTTGCAGAATCTAATCGCATTTAAGTATAATTTTAAGATTTAGCGATATAATTTTGCGTTTTTTTTTGGACTCTTTTAGATTTTTTATTGCGAGATTCTGCGTTTTTTGTGGAATTTGCGAATTTTACGAAATTTGAATTCTTGCGAAAATGTGGATTCTGCGGATTTGTGGAATTTAGATTCTGCGGATTTTGTGGAATTTGCGGATTTTGTGGAATTTAGATTCTGCGATTTTGCGGAATTCTGTATTTTTGCAAATTTCGGCGAAGTTCGCAGAATCTAGCGCGAAATTTATTTTAGGACCTTTAGCTCAGTTGGTTAGAGCTATCGGCTCATAACCGATAGGTCGCAGGTTCAAGTCCTGCAAGGTCCACCAAAATCTTTTAAAAACTCACCTCAAATCCGCAAAATCTAGCGCAAAAATCATTTTATTTTGCCACTTATGATTTCTAAATCCACTATTCGCACTTTGCCATTGTAGATTTTTAGTGTGGCGATTGCGATAAAACCGCCACTTGATTGGCTTAGTTCATCGCTACTTCGTGGTATTTCGCGCAATTTGCGCTCGATTTCTAATGCTCTATCTTTTGGGGCAAAATATTTTTCCGCGCCGATTTTTAGCTCACTGCTATATTTGTAAGCTTGCTTTGTTTTGATGAAAAGCCCGTCTTTTGGCTTTTGTAGTGATTTTTCGCCAAACTCAAAAATGCCATCATTGTTGCTATCGCTAAGCGAGACATAGATTTCTTTGATACCTTTTCTTGGCATTGCGATAGATTCATCATTGCTTAATTGCAAACCATAATCCAATCGCACGAAATTTCCCGCCAAAATATCGCGTGGGTCATATCCAAAGGCGCGGACTTTGACTTCCACGCCCAAAAGCACGGGCAAATACGCATTCACAAACACACCGCCGATTAGCAAAAACTGCGCGACAAAGGCGACAATCAAAAGTTTATTTTTCATTTTTGCACCGCCTTTTGCTTTTTTCGCGCGACAAAAAGCACCACCGCTCCAAAAATCGCAAAAATAATACTTGCCCCGATATAATCGCCAAGCAGGTTAATGTAGCGGATAATAATGAGTGCGAAAATAGTGAGAATCCCCAAAATTTTGTAATCATTTTTTATCAAATAAATGCCAAAAATTAGCGACAAAAATGAGTAAAAAACCTGCGCGAAAAATATATACGAAGCAAAATCCGCAGAATCTGTGGCAAATATGGTTAAAATACGAAATGATTCAAGCCAAAATAGCACTCCCAAAATGCCTAAAAAATAGCGTTTAAAGGCGAAATTTAGCAATGTAGGGAGCAAAAACGCCACCATAATTGAAATCTGCCAAAAAGATACAAAATGAAACGCCATATAATCTTGCGCACTTGCAAAACCATTGACACCCCACAAAAGCGCACACGCCAAAACAAAAAGCGCGTAAATTTTGTAATCCATCACATTAAACGCCAAAAATACGAGACTAAAAGAAACGCAAAAGAGAATAAAAAGATTTAGTGGCAAATCAAAGCCAAAAAGCCCAAAATCTAGGTAAAACAACAGCGCGAAAAAGTTAAAAAACGCTAGGATTTTTGAGCCATTAAAGATTTGCAGTGCGAATCCAAAGATGATAAAAATCCCAAAAGAATGCGTTAAAATATCATCAGTAGCGTTGATTCCAAAGGCGATAGCTGCAAAAATATAGCTTTGATAAAAAATTGCACCGCTTTTTAGCGCGAAACTCATTAGCAAACTCACAAACGCCACGCCCAAAAGCGCACTTGCGCTATCATCGCCCAAATGATAGATTTGCGATAAAAGTGCCAAATTTGCTAGTAGCACAAAATTGCTAAAAATGCCTAGCGAGATGCTATAAATTTTGTTTTGCGCAAAATATAGCGCGATTTGCGTGGCTAAAAGTGCGCCTAAAAGCAACGCCGTGCGGATAAATGCGGGGATTTGCTCCCAATTATAGCCAATAAGCGTAAGCAACGATAGCGCAAAAAGCACGGCAGAGAGCACAAAAAGAAGCGATGAAGTCGCCTTTTGTGGCGATTTTGCGAATCCATAATGTGCGAAAATTTTTTCTTTTTGCACTTCGCTTAAAAAGCCGTCATTTGTGAGATTTTCTAACTCATCTTTTAAGAATTTTTGTTTGTATGAAATCATTTTTTGCCTTTAAAAATTGTGTGTAAAAAATGTGAAAATGAAATGGTATCTAAAATTTATCACAAACTTGCTATTTGTAAATTTTACACTACAATCCGCACCCAAAAAATGCGGAGTTTATAAATGGTAATTTTTAGCAATGATGAGTTTTTATAGCCTGTGGATGGCGTTTTGGAGTGATTTGAGCTAGAAAATCCAAAAATCACAAAAAATAGCGTAGATTCTGCGACTCACGCGGGCAAAAGGCAAAATTTTATAGATTCTGCGAATTTCTCAAAAAAAACACACAAATTCGCAGAATCTAAAAGCACATTTTCGCTAAAATCGCATTGTAAAATCAACACAGATTCTGCGACAAAAAGGAATTTAAATGAACAAAGCATATTTTGGCGAGTTTGGTGGGCAGTTTATCCCTGAGACACTGATGAATTGCGTCATAGAGTTAGAGAGTGCGTATAATTTTTATAAAAATGACAATGGCTTTAATGCCGAGCTAAGCGAACTTTTTAATGGCTACGCAAATCGCCCCTCCCCGCTCTATCACGCCAAAAAGTTAAGCGCGGATTTGGGGGCAAAAATCTACCTAAAACGCGAGGATTTAAACCACACAGGCTCACACAAGATAAACAATGTGCTTGGACAAGCCCTATTAGCGCAAAAAATGGGCAAGACGCGCATAATCGCCGAGACAGGTGCGGGACAGCACGGCGTGGCTACGGCTACGGCAGCGGCACTTTTGGGCTTGGAGTGTGAGATTTTTATGGGTGCGGAGGACTGCATTCGTCAGGCGTTAAATGTCTATCGTATGCGACTTTTAGGCGCGAAAGTCAATGCTGTAAAAAGCGGGACTGCCACACTCAAAGACGCTGTGAATGAAACGCTCAAAGTTTGGACTACGCGCATCGATGATACGCACTATGTGCTAGGGAGCGTTATGGGACCACACCCATTCCCCACGATTGTGCGCGACTTTCAGGCGGTGATTTCGCGTGAGAGCAAAGAGCAGATTTTAGCATTAGAATCGCGTCTGCCAAATATGGTAATCGCCTGTGTGGGCGGGGGAAGCAATGCCATTGGAAGCTTTTATCACTTTTTGGAGGACAAAGAAGTCGCGTTAGTAGGCGTGGAAGCCGCAGGGCGTGGCATTAGGACAAAGCAAACGGCAGCCACCATTAGCACGGGCAAAGCGGGAATCTTTCACGGAATGAAATCGCTCTTTTGCCAAGATGAGTTTGGACAAATCGCGCCTGTATATAGCATAAGCGCGGGGTTGGATTATCCGGGCGTGGGACCAGAGCACGCATTTTTACACAGCACCAATCGCGCACAATACGAGGCGATTACCGATGATGAAGCGGTGAGTGCGTTTGAGTATCTATCGCGCGTGGAGGGGATAATCCCCGCGATTGAATCTGCCCACGCGATTGCCTATCTGCGAAAAGTCGCGCCAAATCTGCCAAAAGATTCGCTAGTGATAGTTACGCTATCAGGGCGCGGAGATAAGGACTGCGCGGCGATTGCACGATACCAAAATGAAAACTTGGGGGAGGAAGTGTATGAGTAATTTTAGTGAGATTTTTGCGGGGTGCAAGGGATTTGTGGCGTTTATCACTTATGGTTATCCTAGCATTGAAGCGAGTGAAAAACTCATCGAAGTTATGGCGCGAAATGGCGTAGATTTGATTGAAATTGGGATTCCATTCTCTGACCCCACAGCGGAGGGTGCAGTCATCGCAAACGCAAATGAAATCGCGCTAAAAAATGGCATAAACACAGATACAATCTTTAAATCTTTAAAGCGCGTGCGGGAGCGTGTGAGCGCGAATCTGTCCTTTATGACTTATGCAAATGTCGTGTTTTCTTATGGCAAAGAGCGATTTATCGCGCAAATGCGGGATTTGGGAATGTGTGCGCTGATTTTGCCCGATGTGCCTTTTGAGGAAAGGGGCGAGTTTGATGGCGAATGCAGGGCAAATGGCGTGGATTTGATTTCTTTTATCGCGCCTACGAGCGTGGATTCTGCGGATAGAATGACGCAAATCGTGCGCGAGGCAAGGGGTTTTATCTATTGTGTGAGTTCGCTTGGGGTTACAGGGATTCGCGCGAATGTGGGTGGAGGTGTGCGCGAAATGGTGGCGCAAATAAAGCAGATTCGCGCCGATATTCCTGTGGCGGTGGGATTTGGCATATCAAATGCGCAAAAAACGCGTGAAATAGCAGAGTTTGCCGATGCGATAATCATCGGTAGCGCGATTGTAAAACTATGCGAGAGTGAAAAAGATTGCGTGCAAAAAGTCGGCGCATTTGTGAGAGAAGTGCGTGGTGCGCTAGATTCTGCGAAGTGCTAAATTTACGCAAAGATTCTGCGAAATCGCTAAAATTTACGCAAAGATTCTGCGAAATGCAATAAAATCGCAGAATCTCCCCTAAAAATCCCGCAGATTCTGCGAATTTTACACGATATGCTATAATTTCCAAAAATTAAAAAGGCATAAAATGACTTTGCTAATCGATAATTACGACAGCTTCGCGTATAATCTCTATCAACTTTTGGGCGAGATTTTGCAACAAAAAATCCGCGTGGCGCGAAATGATGAGCTGAATTTAGGCGAGATTGAAGCACTAAATCCAAATCTTATCGTTTTATCGCCCGGTCCGGGAAAGCCGGAGAATGCGGGGATTTGCGTGGAGGTGGTGCGAGAGTTTGCAGGGAAAATCCCAATTTTTGGCGTGTGCTTGGGGCATCAGGCAATCGCCCTTGCATTTGGGGCAAAAGTCAGCTACGCCAAAAGCATAATGCACGGCAAAACCTCGCAAGTTGCGGTGGATACAAACTCAAAACTTTTCGCAGGATTTACGCCAAAAATCAGCGTGGCGCGCTACCACTCCCTTGCCATCGCAGAATCTACTCTGCCACACGAGCTAAAAATCATCGCAAAAACTGCGGACGGCGAGATTATGGCAATCGAGCATAAAAAATTCGCCCTTTTTGGCGTGCAATTCCACCCTGAATCTATTCTAACACCGCAGGGCAAGGCGATGGTGGAGAATATTTTGAGGGCAATTTAGCGCATTTTAAAGATATAAGTTTCGCGTGGGAGTCTAAAAAAATTCGCATTTGTGGCATTTGCGCCAAAATATTTTGCACTCACATATTTCATCAGCGAAATTAGCGTGATGTGTGGGATTGTGGGGAATCCGCTTTTAAAAATCAACTCGCCCTTTGGCGCAGAATCTACCACAGATTCTGCGAATGGCGAAATCATCGCAGAATCCGCCGAATTTTTCACAGAATCTACCGAATTTTTCGCAGAATCTACCCCAAATTTCGCAGAATCCACCGCGCTTTTATTGCTTAAAATCACCAAATCTCCCGCCTTTGGCGTGCCTTCATTGATGAGATATAAGATATTTGCGCTACTTGGCGCATTTGTGCGTAAATTCGCAGTCACATTATGCAAAATCTCTAAATGCGTTTGAAATCCAAATGCGTAAAACACCGCATCCGCGCCATAAATCCTAATATCGCTCCCTATCCCATCAAAATAAATATCCGCGCCTTGCGGATTATCCCGCAAATGCGAAGCGACAAAATCCAAAGTGCGCTGAAACTGCACGCCCTGCGCTTTTAAATCCACCATTTTGTAAATTCCATTTGGCAGATTCTGCGAAAAAAAGAGAAAAATCCCACAAATTAGGCACATTTTCACAAAAAGATTTTTCCAATATTTGCGCCCAAAATAAAGCAGTGGCGGGATTCCAAACACATAGCAGGGCAAAAGATAGTATGGCGCGGACATTTTTAGCACCATAAATGCCAAAAAATACGCAAGAGACGCCGCCAAACAGCTATCATAAAACGCCTCAATTTCCGCTTTTTTAAACGCCACTAAAAAAATTCGCCACGCAAAAAGTCCGCAAATGCCAAAAAAGATTACGCCATCATTTAAAACAAGTGCCACAAAATCGCTAAAAATCATCGCATTTTGCTTGTAATAATACAGCGGATTAAACGACATACGCACGAGAATGACATACAAAAGCGCATAAATTAGGGCAGAAGCGATAATATAAAGCGCAAATTTTTGTATATCTTTTTTGTGATTTTGCCCCCGATTTTGTAGTGTATAAAGCAACAAAATCGCCCCAAAGGCAAGTGCGGCAAGGAAAGTCGGCTCTTTGTAATAAAGCGCGATATTTAGCGTAATGATGGCAAAAAGCTGATTTTTTGGCGTGGGATTTTGCAGGGTGCGGAGGGCAAAAAGCATAAATAGCGCAATCCAAACAATCTGCACTTTTTCAAAATAGCAAATGCCAAAAAAGACGATGACAAATGCCGTGCTAAGCGATAAAAATGCGAGTGCGAGTGAGTTTAATTTACCTTCGCCTAAAATCTTTAAATAAATCACGCAAAAAATCACAAAAAGCAGCGCATTAAAGGCAAAAAACAAATATGGCGAAGTTGAGATTTGCATTAAAAACAATAATTCAAGCAAGGCAAACGGCGCGAAACGCCCATCGAGCGGATTTCCACCGCCATAAGTGGTAAATATTTCGGTGCTTTTTTGATAAATTAGCGCAAAATATCCCAAATCATCCAAATTCGGCGCATAGCGCGAGAATGCAACCAAAACAACGCAATAAAATGCGATGAAAAAATAGACTTTGCCCTGCCAAAATATTCGCATAAAATTTTGCATTTGCCCTCCGTAAAAAGGCGTATTTTAACAAAAAATCATTATAATTTCGCGCAAAAATCACCGCTAAAAGGAAGCAAAATGTATCCAAAAATCGATGAAATTCGCGCGATTCCAAATATCCGCGATTACAAGCGCGTAAGCGTGGCGATGGAGTTTTTGAGCGATTTTATCACGCCTATTGAGGCGATGCGGATTTTAAAGTCGCACTCCACGCATACATTTTTGTTAGAAAGCGTGGAGGATAGGAAGCAGTGGGGGCGGTGGAGCTTTTTAGGATTTAAGCCAAAATTAGAAATCACCGCGCGGGGCGAATATGTCTATCTAAACGGCGCAGAATCTCCCGCACACAAGGGCAATCCAAACGCACTAATCCGCGAGATTTTGCGTGAGTATAAAAGTCCAAAAATTGATGAGTTGCCCCCATTTTGTGGCGGACTTGTGGGATATTTTTCATACTCATATTTGCGATACAGCGAGGCAAAAGTCGATAAAATATTTGCAGATTCTGCGAAAGGTAACAAAAACGCAGAATCTAGCGCAGAATCTGCCCCATTTAACGACATTGATTTAATGCTATTTGATTCACTAATCGCCTTTGATAATTTACGCCAAAAAATCGTCCTTATCACAAATATCGCCCTAAATGATTTGGAAAACGCCTATAATAAGGCGCAAATCAATCTCAAATCCTTGCAAGACATTCTCACAAAGCGCACTCCACTAGGCACTCTTCCACCGCAAACCCCGCTAAATCTCACAAGTAAATTCACGCCTGATTTTTCAAAGGACGCATTTTGCGCTATGGTAGAGCGCGCAAAGGGTTATATTAAAGAAGGCGACATTTTTCAAGTGGTGCTTAGCAATCCGCTCCGCGCACACGCGCAAGGTAGTCTTTTTGATGTCTATCGAATCCTTCGCAGCACAAATCCTTCGCCGTATATGTTTTATTTTAGTAGCGATTGTATCGAAATGGCGGGGGCGTCGCCTGAGACGCTTGTAAAATTGCAAAATGAAACGCTTTATACTTATCCACTTGCTGGTTCGCGTCCGCGTGGGGCAAATGAGCGCGAGGATGAAGCATTAGAGTGCGAACTTTTGAGCGATGAAAAAGAATGCGCCGAGCATAATATGCTAGTTGATTTGGGGCGCAACGACATTGGCAAAGTCGCTAAAATCGGCTCTGTGGCGGTAGAAAAATATATGCAAATTGTGCGCTACTCGCACATTATGCACATCGCTTCTTGCGTAAAGGGCGAGATTTGCGAGGATTTGGATGCGCTTGATGCCATTAGCGCGGTGCTACCTGCGGGGACGCTTGTCGGTGCGCCTAAGATTCGCGCGTGTGAGATTATAAACGAGCTAGAAAAAAGTCCGCGAGGTGTGTATGGCGGGGCGATTGGGTATTTGGATTTTAGCGGAAATATGGATAGTTGCATTGCTATTCGGCTTGTGTATAAAAAGGGCGATGAGCTTGTGGTGCGCTCGGGGGCGGGGATTGTGGCAGATAGTGTGGCGGAGAATGAGCACACGGAGTGTTTAAATAAGGCAAGAGCCGTCCTAAATGCGATAAACCAAGCAAACGGCGGAATTTAGCGCAATTTGTTCTGGGGTATGCAATTTGCGCCGTTTTCGCACAAAATTTCGCTCAATGAACCCATTAGTTCTATTTCGCTCATTTCGCGCAAAAACGGCGCAAAGCCACACCGCCATTACTTCGATTGTAATTTGCTTTGCGAATCAAAAGTCAAAAAAAACCCGTCATTGCGAGGCGCACGAAGCGAAGCGAGTGCAACGAAGCAATCCACAAAAATAATAATATGGATGGTTGCTTCGCTACGCTCACAAAACAAGGCGAAGCCGAAATTTCTTTATTCAATCCTGTGGATTGCCACGATTTTGCTTCGCAAAATCTCGCAATGACGGAAATATCACAGATTCTACGATTTTTGGCGTTAGATTCTGCGATTCAAATAAAAAACGCAGAATCTGCCCCAAAAATTCGCAAAAATCACATAAAATTATAATTTTTTTGCTACAATTTCACATTTTGTTTATAAAGGATTGAAAATGAGTATTTTAGAGCGACTATCACAGCGAATTGACGAACTTCTGCAACGATTAAACGAGCAAGGCAAGGAAATTGAGAGTTTGCGCTTGGAAAATAGCGCGCTAAATAGCGAAAAAGCGGAGAAAGATAAGCAGATAAATGCCCTTTATGAGGAACTTGCCTCGCGCGACCGCTCGTATGAAAATCTTATCGATAAAATCGATGAAGCAAGCAAATAAGTGGATTCCAAACTCAATATAAACCTGCTAATTTCTGGCAAAAAAATACAGGTTAATATCGCTAGCATCAATAAACGCGCAAAAAGCGAGATAGAAAATGTGCTATCTGCGCGCGATGTGGATGTAAAAGATATTTTGAAAGCATATATCCAAAAGTGCCAAGAATACGCGGAGATGGAGGATAGATTGCAAGATTTGATTGGCAAAATGGAGCGATGAACTATTACAAAATCGCTCCCCTGCGACTGAAACTCCCACCGCTGATTTACAAATCCCCCGCACACTTGCCAAAAAACAGCATTGTAAAAATCTCCATAAAAAATAAAATCGCACTTGGAGTTGTGCTAGATTCTGCGTCAAAACCAAACTTTGAGTGCGAAGTGGCGGAGCAAAGTGAGTTTTTTTTGACGGAAAATCAAGCGATTTTGGGGAGGTTTGTGGCGAGTTATTATTGCGTGAGCTATGGCGTGGCGTTTGGCATTATGGTGCTTGGGAAATGTGGCGATTTGCCTTTGGAGGCGCAAAATTCGCCTTTGGGGGCGTGTGATTTGCATTTGGGTAGTCACTCCGTAGATTTGGCGACTCGCACGGCAGAATTTGCGAATTTTTTGGGAGATTCTGCGACTCGCACGAAAAATTATAAAATCGCAGAAACTAATGCAAAAATTGCAGAATCTCCCCCCACGCCGTCATTGCGAGACTTGACGCAGTCAAGTCGTGGCAATCCACAGAATTTACTAGCAAAGCAAAGTAGTCATCCAAATTTAGATTCTGCGAAAAACGCTTCATTTTGCCATATTGAGCGAAGCGAAATATCTCAAAATCACCCCTCCCAAATGCGAGAGGATAAATCTCAATCTCTCCCCCTCCCAAATGCGAGCGGGGGATTAAGGGGGTGGGTAGATTCTGCGAATCGAATAAAAAACGCAGAATCTAATAAAAATAACAAATCAATAACCCAAAAGCAAATCAATGCAGTTTCATTGCAAATAAGCGATTCGCCCAAAACACAGAGTCTCCCTAATGGATTGCCACGATTCTGCTTCGCAGAATCTCGCAATGACAGACAACAACGCCCCACTTCGTCATTGCGAGCGAGCAAAGCGACCGAAGCGTCTGTGCGAAGCACCGACCCACACTTGCAAATCCAAGATTCTGCGAATGCAGAATCGTGGCAATTCGCAGAATTTGCGAGCAAAGCGAAGCAACCATCCACAAATTTTTGCGACAGCAAAAATGATAAAAATCAATCGTGCGACAGCACCGACTCGCACTTACAAATCCATAATTTAGATTCTGCGAAACCATCGCCAAACCCCACTTCAAAATCTCTTTTTTCTCTCCCGCAAAAAGGGCTGCACCCCCCTACCCCGCTCCCCCCTACGCGCCAAAAAGCAGCCGCTTTTTCGCTTTTAGGGGGGAGAGCCTCGCTTAATCCGCTTCTAGCAAAAAATCGGCGGTTGCACTACTGCAACCTTGAATCCGATTTTTTGCACCACGAAGCGGGCGAGATTAAGGGTGCTTCGCACGGATTTTTATTAGATTCTGCGAACGCAGAATCTAAAATGGATTGCCACGAAGTCGCCCAAAGTGCGACTTCTCGCAATGACGAAAAAAATATGCTAGATTCTGCGTATCAAACAAAAATCGCAGAATCTGGCGCAATTTCGCAGAATCTAATCGCAGAATCTATTTCGCAAATTACCCACCCCCGAACCCCCTCCGCAAGGGAGGGGGGACAAATTGCAGATTCTGCGCCTCAAATAAAAAACGCAGAATCTAACGCAAAATTCGCAGAATCGCCCCTAGATTCTGCGGATTTGCCACGATTATCGTGCGCTCAGCAAGGCGCACTAGATTTTATATTCTCCCACCCAAAAACTCTGCTTTTTGGCGACACGGGCAGCGGGAAAACGGAGATTTACATAAACGCCATTTGCGCCACCATCGCAAAAAATCAAAGCACGATATTTCTAATGCCGGAAATCGCGCTAACTCCGCAAATGGAGAAGCGATTAAAGGGCGTATTTGGGGATTTAGTCTGCATTTGGCACTCAAAAATCAGCAAGGCAAAAAAGGAAGCGATTTTGGCGAATTTAGATTCTGCGAAAATCATCGCCGGAGCGCGCAGTGCGCTATTTTTGCCTGTGAAAAATTTGGGGTTGATTATCGTTGATGAAGAGCACGATGAGGCGTATAAAAGTAGCACTTCGCCACGCTACAATGCCCGTGATTTGGCGATATTTTTGGCGCAAAAGCAAGGCATTCGCCTGATTTTGGGCAGTGCTACGCCGAGTTTGAATAGTTATTATAATTTTTCACGCGAAAATGCGCTCTTTCGCCTTCGTGGCGGGTATTTTGCGGGGGAGAGGAAAATCAGTTTTGATGATGAAATGCTATCGCAAAATATGCTTGATAAAATCAAAACTACGCTAGAAAGCAAACGCCAAATCATCGTTTTTGTCCCCATTCGCGGGAATTTTAAGGTGTTGCAATGCGTGAGTTGCGGGGGCGGGATAAAGTGCGAAAATTGCGCGATAAATTTGAGTTTGCACTCCAAAAGAAATGCGCTTATTTGCCACCACTGCGGATTTGCAAAACCTTTTTTTGACAAGCGGACAATTTGCCAAAGTTGCGGTGGCGATGAATTTCGCGCACTAAAAATCGGCACGCAAGAGATTTGCAAACAACTGCAAAATCACTTCCCACACGCAAAAATCGCAATTTTTGATAGGGATGAGATAAAGAGCGAGGGCAAAATGCGCCGTATTTTGGGCGAGTTTAATGATAAAAAAATCGACATTTTAGTCGGCACGCAGATGATTAGCAAGGGGCACGATTATCACAACGCCGCGCTTGTGGCGATTTTTGGCATTGATGCGTTGCTAAATAGTAGCGATTTTCGCGCGTATGAAAGGGCGGTAAGTCTATTGGTGCAGATTGCGGGGCGCACGGGGCGGAAGAGTGATGGCGAGGTGGTGATAGAGACGAAAAATGCGAAGTTTTTCACGCGCTTTATGGATGATTATGAAAAATTTTTAAAATTTGAGTTGCAAAATAGGGCGAATTTATATCCGCCATTCCGTAGAATCGCCCTGCTCATCGCGCAAAACAAAGATGAAAGCAAAGCAAAAAATATTTTGCAAAACGCCAAAAAAATAGTAGAATCCGCCCAAAAAAATATCGAAATAATCGGACTTAGCAAAGCACCCATCGAGCGCATAGAAGGGCGTTGGCGGTATTTTTTATTACTCCGCGCAAAAAGTGCAAAAGAGTTGATTGGCGCAGTTTCGCTTTGTAAAAATCTGCCTTTGACAATCGATATCGACCCGCAGCAGGTGGTTTAGGCGGCTTGCTATGTGTCTATTTTTGGAATTTGGGCGAGTTTTGAGAGATTTTGGGCGATTTTGAATGCAGATTTGAGTTTAGAAAAATTTTGGAGGGAAGTGTGAAAATCCACATCTTGGTGCAATCACCGCTTTTGCAAAGGACGCTTGAAGGGTATTTGGGCGATTATGTGAGCGATTTTGATGAGTGCGAGTTCATCATCGCGGATTGCGTGGATGAGGGCATTAGCAAACCCATCTGCCTTGTGGGATTTGATGAAAATGCTGATATTTTGCGTCCTATTTATAAGGAAACGCTAATGCGCTCTTTGGCGCGATTTAACGCGAATTTGAAGGAAATCGCCCGCATTGATAAGGGTAAGTTTGAGAATATTTTGGATTTGGGCGAGTTAAGCAAACTGCGCGAATCGCTTGATTTAATCAACGGCGTGGAGGATTGCGCGACAAAAGATTCTGCGAAAAGCGAGATAAAAAAAGAGATTGAAAAGGAAATAAAAAAAGAGATTGAAAATATCGTCCAAGACTTCAAAACCCGCCTTTATGGCATTCTAGCGCAGAATCTAAACGCAGAATCTTAATGTGAAAATCGCAGAATCTGCTCCCACGCCGTCATTGCGAGGCACGAAGTGCCGAAGCAATCCAAGATTCTGCGAATCGCACTTCATTTTGTCATTTTGAGCAAAGCGAAAAATCTCATTTTAAATTCTGCAATTCTGCGTTAGATTCTGCGTTTTTTGCACGATTCGCAGAATCTGCAATAGTTTCGCCATTTTTATCATTTGATTCGATAGTTTTTTCTCGCAAAAGGGCTGCGCCCCCCCGCCCCGCTCCCCCTACGCGCCAAAAAGCAGCCGCTTTTTCGCTTTTAGGGGGAGAGCCTCGCTTTTCCGCTTCTAGCAAAAAATCGGCACTCGCACTACTGCTCGTTTGCTCCCGATTTTTTGCACCACGAAGCGGGCGAGTTTCGGGTGCTTCGCACGGATTTAATTTTATTGTGGATTGCCACGATTTGACTTCGTCAAATCTCGCAATGACGAAAGGAAAGCGAAAATTCACACAATCTCGCAATGACAGAAAAAAGGCAAATTCTAGATTCTGCGAATCAAACAAAAAACGCAGAATCTAATACGAAAATTACCCACCCCCTAAATCCCCCTCCGCAAGGGAGGGGGAACTTTTTAGATTCTGCGAAGCGCACAAAATGTTGCAGAATCTTAATGCAATTTCGCAGAATCTTGGCGCGAAAATCGCAGAATCTTAATGCAAAAATCGCCAAAATAATCCGCTTTATTTTTCGCATTTTTTGATATAATTCGCGCTTTTTAAAATCACTAAAAGGAAATTTATGAAAATCATATCTCTCATAAACGGGGGGGGGGGGGAATCGCTCTCTAACTCGTCATAATCGAACTCGCCATAATCTAACTCCCGCAAAATCTCCGCTTTTTATAAATCAGCTTTGCTTTGCTACATTTGCGCTTCGCTTCGCAATCAAAAGGCGCATTTCAAGGATTTACCGATGAAATGGGCGAATTTGGTGGCAAATCTTAAAAAATCTTGTAGCAAAAAATCTCAAAATAGAGATTTTTCGCCTACGGCTCAAAACGACAATTTTGGCGCACAAGATTCTGCACCTATGGATGACATTTTTGGCGCAAATCAAAACGACAATTTTAGCGCAAATCAAAACGACAATTTTGGCGTGCGAGATTCTGCGATTTATAAAAAATCTCAACTAGATTCTGCACTTTACAAAAAATCTCAAAAAATAAATCCCAAAGACTACGCATTTTTAGCATTCGCATTTGCGCTTTGCGCTGGGATTTGCGCTTTTAGCTTTTGGCTAGGGTTTCCGGGATTTCATATCATCGGCGATACTTATAACTCCATCGCACTCGCGAAAAACAATTGGCATCCCGTGTTTATCGCATATATTTTGCAAGGACTTTATATTATCTTTGGCAAAAATCTATATTATCTCTTTTTGTTTAATTTAGTGCCGTTTTATTTGGGAATTTGGTTTTTAATCGCCGGATTTTATTTGCGCTTTAAAAATCCATTTGCGTTGCTTCTAATTTTCCCCACATTTATTGGCAATATCTACTTTCAAAATTTCATTCAATATCATAGTTTTGCGCTGCCGATGATGGTATTTTGCATTTATGCGTTGCTTTTATTTCTCATTTTCGCAGAATCTAAATGCCATAAAATCATCAAAAAGTCCCTTTGGATTTTGCTTTTTACCCTAATGTTTTTTGCGATTTTGTGGCGACATAATGCGATTTTTAGCGTGTATCCTGCGTTTTTTATTATCATTTATTTATTTTTGCAAAATCGTGGTTTAGATTCTGCGATATTTTGCAAAGTCGGCGCAAAACTCATCATTTTAAGCGCGATTTTGTGCCTAGCAGTCGTGATTTTCATCCCAAAAGTGTTGCAAACTAGCAAAAGTCACGCAGCAAATCACCCATTTTTACACCAAATCGCCGGTGCTTGCGTGCCTGCAAATGACGCGACTTGCTTTAAAAAAGAGTGGTATTATCCGCACAAAAATTTTAGCGATGTGGTGGCACTTTATGAAAAATATCCGCTAAATGCCGACCCGATGAATGTAACTTGGGCGTATGATGATGAGCGACCATTTTTACCGCAAGAATTAAAGGGATTAAAAATGCAGTGGATAAGGGCAATTGCAAAATATCCGCTTAATTTTTTGCGCCACGAAGGGCGATTTTTCAAAGCGATGTGGTGGCAAAATCCCTCGTGGATATTTGATGCGAAAAAAATCCAAGAAAAGGCGACACACGAATGGCATATTTCGGTAGTGGGCGGATTTAAAGAAGCGCAAAGAAGCGTTAATTTCACGCCTTTGAGAGAGAAAATCTACACATTTTTATTTAATCACAAAATCTTACTAAATCACGCTTGGGGCGTGGGCGTGGGATTTGTGATTTTAATGCTTTCAAGTGCACTTTTGTGGAGATGGCGAAAGGATATTTTTGCAGATTCTGCGAAACTTATAAATTCATACAAATTCGCAGAATCTAAATTGAATTCTACCCACCCCCTAACCCCCTCCGCAATGGAGGGGGAATCTTTGGAAAATTTCTCCGCAATGGAGGGGAAAGAAATCGCAGAATCTGCTTCATTTGTCATTTTGAGCGAAGCGAAAAATCTCAAAAATAGAGATTCTTCGATTGCTTTGCAATCTCAGAATGACAATATAATCGCAGAATCTCCCCAAAATCACACGAAAATCGCAGAATCTACGCTAGATTCTGCGATTTTCACAAATAATGCGCTTTTAATATTTTGCTTTGCGGTGAGTTTTGCGACTTTTTGGAGTGCGTTTTTCATCGCTGCATTTTCGCCCGTGCCTGAAACGCGCTATATGTCGCCTATTTTACCGATGGCAATAGTTGCGCTAGTGGGATTTGTAGGATTTATAGCAGATTCTGCGAAGTGCAAAAATCGCGTGAATGTTATTTGAAATTTTTAGGAATTTCAAGGTGGCAAAGATGAATGAAAAATACATTTTAATCACAGGCGGGGCGGGATATATCGGCTCTTGTGTAAATGCAATGCTAAATACGCTTGGATTTCGCACGATTGTGGTGGATAGTTTGGTTTATGGGCATAAAGAAGCGTTAGATTTTAGGCTTTTGGATTCAAATATAGATGAATTTTTCAAAAAAGCTAATATTTTGGCAAAAGTCGCGAATCTAGCAAATCCCAAGGCAAATACGACATTTATCAAAGCGGATTTGGGCGATAGATTCGCGCTAAAAGAGATTTTTGCGAAGTATGACATTTCGTGCGTTTTGCATTTTGCGGCGTTTGCGTATGTGGGGGAGAGCGTGATAAATCCCGCAAAATACTACGCAAACAATGTCGCAAACTCGCTAAATCTTTTAGAATCTATGCGCGAAGTGGGCGTCAAAAATATCATTTTTAGCTCCACTTGCGCCACTTATGGCGTGCCACTTGAATTGCCTATTAGCGAAACCCACCCGCAAAATCCTATCAATCCTTATGGACGAAGTAAGCTAATGATAGAGCAGATTTTGGCTGATTATGCGAATGCTTATGGGCTAAAATATGTCGCCTTGCGGTATTTTAACGCAGCTGGGGCGAGTAATTTTTTTGACATTGGCGAATCTCATAGCCCTGAAACGCACTTAATCCCGCTAGTTTTGCAAACTGCGCTTAAAAAGCGCGAATCTATTAGCATTTTTGGCGTTGATTATAAAACGCGCGATGGTAGCTGTGTGAGAGATTTTATCCATATTGATGATTTGGCAAGTGCGCATATTTTGGCAATGCAATATTTGGAGCAAAATGACAAAAGCGAAGTGTTTAATTTAGGCAATGGAGCGGGATTTTCTGTGCTAGAAGTGCTACAAAAAGCAAGGGAAATCACAAATAGCGAGATACCCTGCATTTACGAATCGCGCAGAAGTGGCGACCCTGCGGAGCTAGTAGGAAGCGCGAAAAAGGCAAAGGCGATTTTAGGGTGGAATCCTGTGTTTTTTGATTTGGATTCAATCCTAAAAAGTGCGTTTGCGTGGCATAAAAATGAGCGATATTAAGGGGCAAAAATGGCAAAAAAAGTTTTGATTATCGGTGCAGGTGTGGCGGGATTGAGTGCAGGGCGAGTTTTGGCTGAAAATGACTTTGAAGTAGAAATCTATGAAGTGGATTCAAGCGTGGGCGGAATGAGCAAAAGCCTAAATATGTTTAATCAAATCGTAGATATTGGACCGCATAGATTTTTTAGCAAAGATGAGCGGTTAAATGACTTTTGGAGCGCACACACAAACGGGCAGAGCGAAAAAGTTAGTCGCTTAACGCGAATCTTTTATAACAAAAAATTCTTTTATTATCCACTGCGCGGATTTGACGCGCTTTTTAAACTAGGGATTATCGAATCCGCGCTTTGTGTGCTGAGCTTTATAAAGGCAAAGATTAAGCCATTTAGCGGAGATAGCTTTGAAAGCTGGGTGGCAAATGCCTTTGGCTACCGACTTTATAGCATATTTTTCAAATCCTACACGCAAAAACTTTGGGGCATTGAATGCAAGGATTTGGATAGCGACTTTGCAAGGCAACGAATCAAAGGGTTAAATTTATATGAAGCAATCAAAAGTGCGTTTTTTGGCGATAAAAGCAAAAAACACAAAACGCTAGTTGATGAATTTAGCTATCCTAAAAAAGGCTGTGGCGTGGTGTATGAAAATATGGCAAAAGAAATTATTTCTCGTGGCGGGAAAATCATTTGCGATGCGGAAGTGCAAGGCATAATCACAAAGGACAAAAAAGCCATTGGGATTCGCACCAAAAATGGCGTAATTTATGGCGATATAGTGATTTCTACCGCGCCATTTAGGGATATGGTGATGAGTTTAGAAGAGCTAGATTCTGCGATAAAAGATTTGGCACAAAGGCTAAAATTTCGCAATACGATTTTGGTGTATGTGGAGGTAGATTGTGAAAATCATATCAAATTTAACGGCGGAAAAAGCGAAGTATTTTGTGATGATTTGCGTGGTTTTCAAACACGAAATGAGGGAGTTACCAAAAAGGTAATGACCGAAATTGAGTGCGCAGAATCCGCGCAAAGCGCACAAAAGACAAAGCTTTTTAGTGATAATTGGATTTATGTGCATTCAAAAAATATAGCCACAGGCAGAATCACAAACTTTGCAAATTGGACAAAAGATTTGCGCTGTGGTAGAAGTGAGAGCATTTTATGTTTAGAATATTGGGCAAATGATGATGAGCGATTGTGGAATCTAAGCGATGATGAGATTATAAAAATCGCCAAAAATGATTTATTAGATTCTGCGATTATCGCAGAATCTAGCCAAATCAAACGCACACAAACGCTTAAAATCCACAAATCTTATCCCGTGTATGAGCGCGGTTATAAGGCGAATCTAAATCAAATTTATGACGCGCTAGATAAATTCAGCGATTTATATTTCATCGGGCGCAACGGCGCGTTTAAATACAACAATCAAGACCATAGTTTGCTAATGGGACTAAAATGCGCAGATAAAATTTTACGGCAAAAATCGCTAAATCTTTGGGAAATAAACACGGATTACGATTACCAAGAGGGCAAAATTGCTAAATAGATTTGCGAATTTATTGTATAATTTTGCATTTATCACAAATAAATAAAGGAAAGCACAATGATAAGCAAAAAAGTTTTGGTTACAGGTGGGGCTGGATTTTTAGGTTCGCATTTGTGCGATAGGCTTATAGAGCGGGGCGATGAAGTGCTTTGCGTGGATAATCTTTTCACAGGCACAAAGGCAAATATCGCCCATTTGCTATCTCACCCGCGCTTTGAATTTATGCGTCACGACATCACTTTTCCGCTGTATGTGGAAGTCGATGAGATTTATAATCTAGCTTGTCCTGCAAGTCCTATTCACTATCAATTCGACCCTGTGCAAACGACAAAGACTTCTGTGGTAGGTGCAATCAATATGCTAGGACTTGCAAAGCGCGTAAAGGCAAAGATTCTCCAAGCCTCCACTAGCGAAGTCTATGGCGACCCTGAGATTCACCCGCAGGTTGAATCATATCGAGGCTGCGTCAATCCTATCGGGATTCGCGCTTGTTATGATGAGGGCAAAAGGTGCGCTGAAACGCTATTTTTTGACTATCATCGCCAACACAAACTCCCAATAAAAGTTATGCGAATCTTTAACACTTATGGGACGCGAATGCACCCAAATGACGGGCGCGTGGTGAGTAATTTTATCATTCAAGCATTGCGCGGGGAGGACATTAGCATTTATGGCGATGGGACTCAAACGCGCAGTTTTTGCTATGTCGATGATTTGATAGATGGAATGATAAAGCTAATGGATTCGCGCATTGATTTCACAGGACCTGTGAATATTGGCAATCCTAGCGAATTTAGCATACTTGAACTTGCAAATGAGATTTTGCGCCTGACACATTCTAAATCAAAGCTCATTTTTCACCCACTCCCGCAAGATGACCCAAAACAGCGAAAGCCAGACATTACACTAGCGCAAAAAGAGTTAGATTGGAGTCCCAAAGTCGCGCTAAAAGATGGCTTAAAGCATACGATTGAATACTTTGAAACCATCTTAAAGGACAACAAATGCAAATAACCATAATCGGTAGTGGCTATGTAGGGCTTGTAGCGGGGGCGTGTTTTGCACAAATGGGCAACTCTGTGATTTGCCTTGATATTGATGAGCGCAAAATCGCGAATCTAAAAAACGGCATTATTCCCATTTATGAGCCAAATCTAAGCGAAATGATAAAAGAAAATCTATCCAAAAATACGATGAGATTCACCACTGATAAGCGAGAAGCATTGCAAAATGCCGAAGTGATTTTTATCGCCGTTGGCACACCTATGGGCGATGATGGGAGCGCGGATTTGCGCTTTGTGAAAAGCGTGGCGCAGGATATTGGAGGGATTATCGAAAAATATTGCGTGGTGGTGGATAAAAGCACCGTTCCTGTCGGCACGGCAAGGGTTGTGCGGGGCATAATAGATGGCGAATTAAAAAAGCGCGGATTGCAAATAAATTTTGATGTTGTTAGCAACCCAGAGTTTTTAAAAGAAGGCGTAGCGATAAAGGACTTTATGAGCCCTGATAGAGTGGTGATTGGGGCAGATTCGCAAAAGGCATTAGAGATTATGCGCTCACTATATGCGCCATTTTTGGTAAAAAGCGATAGATTCATCGCTATGAGCGTAGAATCTGCCGAAATGACAAAATACGCCGCAAACTCGCTACTTGCCACCAAAATCAGCTTTATAAACGAAATGAGTCAAATTTGCGAACGCGTGGGCGCAGATATAAACGATGTGCGTTTAGGCATAGGCTCAGATTCGCGAATCGGATATAGCTTCATCTATCCGGGCTGTGGCTATGGCGGGAGTTGCTTCCCCAAAGATATAAAGGCATTAGAAAAAACCGCGCTCGATAATGGCTACACGCCCAAAATCTTACAGGCGATTCAAGCCGTAAATGAATCCCAAAAAATGCTTTTGGTAGAGAAAATCATCGCAAAATTTGGGAAAAATCTAAAAGGCAAAATCTTTGCGATTTGGGGATTGGCATTTAAACCAGAAACCGATGATATGAGAGAAGCAAGCTCACTTACGCTAATAAATGCGCTTGTAAAAAATGGCGCAAAAATCCGCTGTTTTGACCCAAAGGCGATGAATCAAGCGAAGTTTTATTTGAAATCAACGCTAGATTCACTTGAATTTTGCGATGATAAATATAGTGCGGTTGATTTGGCAGACGCGCTTGTTTTGCTAACTGAGTGGAGAGAGTTTAGAAGCCCAGATTTTAAGCAAATCGCAAATAGACTTAAAAATCCCATAATCTTTGATGGGCGCAATATTTGGAGGCATTTTGATTTGAGTGGCTTTGAGTATCATCAAATCGGGGTGAGACAACGATGACTTTCCCCGCAAAGCGGGATTTGGCAAAAGATTTGGCAATCGCGCTAATTTTAGCGATAATTGCGATTATTTTATGCTATGCAAAAGTCATTGATGGGTGGCATTTTTGGAGCGATGATTCTGCGTATATTTCACAGGCAATCGCCCTAGCGCAAGGCAAAAGCGCGGATTATATCAATAATAATGCCTTTATGATGACAAAAAGCGATTGGTTGATTGGACCAAATGCGTATCCGTGGGGATTTCCGGCGTTACTTGCAATCGCATATAAAATCTTTGGACTAAATATCATCGCCCTAAAAATGGTAAATATCCTTTGCTATGCGCTATTTGTGGGGATTTTTTATATGTTTTGCGCCACGCAAATTCGCAGAATCTACGCCATTTTTGCCACGCTATTTTTCGCGCTAAATCCCTATATGACTTACTTTGTGGCAAATGATATGCTAAGCGATGTTTGCTTTTTGCTATTTTGCTTTTGTGCGATTATTATTTTGGCAAAGTTATTTGACAACTCTAAAAATCCCCATTATCTTGCAAATGGAGAGCAAAACGCAGAATCTGCGCTAGATTCTGCGAATAAAACAAAAAACGCAGAATCTAAAATAGATTCGTCATTGCGAGGCGAATCGCAAGATTCGCCGAAGCAATCCAAAAAAAATTGTCATACTGAGCGAAGCGAAGTATCTCTATTTAGATTCTGCGATTCTGCGAATCTATCGCCAAACCCCGCTTCAAAATCTCTTTCTTTTTCGCAAAAAGGGCTGCACCCCCGCTCCGCTCCCCCCGACTATTTAATTGTGTCCCCAAAAAGCAGCCGCTTTTTCGCTTTTAGGGGGAGAGCCTCGCATTCTCCGCTTCTAGCAAAAAATCGGCGGACGCACTACTGCAACCTTGCTTCCGATTTTTTGCACCACGAAGCGGGCGAGATTAAGGGTGCTTCGCACGAATTTGATTTTAATGTGGATTGCCACGATTCTGCTTCGCAGAATCTCGCAATGACGGAAAATAACGCATTAGATTCTGCGCTTCAAACGAAAAATGCAGAATCTCACATAAAAACGCAGAATCTAGATTCTGCGAATGAAATACAAGATTCTGCGATTCAAGCAAAAAACGCAGAATCTAAAATCAAAATTACCCACCCCCTAATCCCCTCCGCAAGGGAGGGGGAATCTAGTGGCATTTTCATCGCCATTTTTGGCGGAATTTTTATGCTTTTTAGCGCAACGATTCGCATAAATGGATTTGTGATTTTATGCGCGCTAATGGCAATGCAAGGGATTCTTTTGGCAAAGCACTTTGCGCCACACATTTTCAAACTCCGCGCATTTCGTCTTTTAAACCACATAAATTCGCCCTACTCGTGGCAAATCCACGCCATTCCTTATGCGATTTTTGCACTTGGATTTATGCTAATTGCACTCAATCTATCAAGTGGCACAAGCGGGCATTTTGGCGAGTTAGCGCACATTTCCATCCCACGCATCGCGCAGAATCTGCTTTCTTATTTGCTGCGATTTAATCAATTTTTTGATTTAGGTGCGTTTGATTTTGTGATTTTGGCGTTGTGTTTGTTGCCATTTCTTTTGCGTGGGATTTTTGATAAATTCGCAGAATCTATGGCAGATTCTGCGAAAAATGCGCTAGATTCTGCGATTTCATCAAGTGCATTTTATCTTATATTTTGCTTTGGATATTTTGCGCTATTGCTTTTATGGATGGAGACTTTTGGCGTGCGATTTGTCCTCCCGCTTGTGCCGTTTTTGCTATTTTGGACTTTTAGTGGGATTGCCAAAAGTAGGAAATTTTATAGATTTGCAATTAGCGTCATTTTGCTGTTGATTTTGGGGAGTTTTTTGCACTTAAATTATTTGGATATATCGCTTAAAAACTCGGTGGGTAGGACTTCAAACATAAATGCCGGGACTTATTCAAAAGAGTCGCTTGAAGTCTTTGAAATTATAAGGCAAAAAATACCGCAAAATGCCATAATAATCTCGCTAAAACCCCGCGCGCTGTATTTAAATACGCACAGAATCGGATTTGCCACAGGCGATGAGGGGCGATTGAGCGAGGCGGATTTCGTCCTTTGGAGTGCGGAATATGAGCAGTTAAATATTTTTAATGCCGATTTTCAAAGCAAAACAACGCTAATTTTTGAAAATAGCGAATGGAAACTTTTTAAGGTGCTAAAAGGTGCTAAAATATGGAGGCAAAATGGCGCGTTTGAAAAATAACTATCTTTTTTACAATCTAAAAGGCATCGCTAGAATGCTAACGCCGTTTTTTATCTTGCCATTAAATAGAGAGAAAATCTTGCGCGATTTAGAGAAACGCGATGATTTGGACTACATAAAAAAGCGCGTGGATTACTACTGCCAAATGAGCGAAAAAATCACGCTAGATTCAGAGGCAAAAACGCTTGATTTTCTGCGATGGACGCGCAAAAAGAGCGTGTATTTTTTTGATACTTACGAATATGCGCGGTATTTTCCGCAAAATTTTAGGGCGCATTTTGCCTTTGGCGATGTGAATTATTTTTTACAAAAACCATCTTTTACAAAATCACGCCCGATTCGCGCATATTATGAAAAGTCGTGTGAAACTACGAAAAACGCAAATGGGGGGGGGCAAAATGATAAATTAAGCGTAGATTCGCCACTTTCCCGTCATTGCGAGGGCGAAGCCCGAAGCAATCCAAACAATATAGATTGCCACGAATCGCTTTGCGATTCTCACAATATGGCGACAGATTCGCCCCAAAATCCGCCATTTTCAAACTCCACCTTGCTAAATATGGAAAAGATTCGCCATTTCATTTTTATAAACGACTCTTACGCATTTGAAACCAAAGTCGATAAACTTTTCTATCGTGGCGGGATTTATCAACCGCATAGAACGCGCTTTTTTGAAAAATATTTCGCTCACCCGCGCTGTGATTTGGGGCACACAGGGAGCAAAAGCATTCATAGTGCGTGGCAAAAGCCCAAAGTCGGCATTGCAAAGCATTTGCCTTATAAGTTTTTGCTCTCGTTAGAGGGCAATGATGTGGCGAGTAATTTGAAGTGGGTGATGAGCTCAAACTCCCTTGCCATCGCGCCAAAGATGAAGTTTGAGACTTGGTTTATGGAGGGGCGACTTAAAGGCGGGGAGCATTTTGTGGAAATCAGCGATGATTACAGCGATTTGGAGGAAAAGTTGGAGTATTTTGCCACACACCCACGCGAGGCAAAGGATATTATCCGCAACGCACACGAATATGTGGCGCAGTTTTTTGACAAAAAGCGCGAGGCGATAATCTCATTGCTTGTTTTAGAAAAATATTTTTATTTCACAGGGCAAATTCAATCCTTGCGGATTTAAAAGCGCAGAATCTAAAAATTTTGCTATAATTTGCGTTTTTATTTTAAGATTTAAGGAAGCAAAAATGCAAAGCATTTATATGAAATCCCCCCCCCCCAAATCGCGCTAGATTCTGCGAATTTAGATTCTGCGCCGTCAGATTCTGCGAATAAAACTCTCTCCATAATAATCCCCGTTTTCAACGAAAAGGCAACCATTGAAAGCATTTTAAAAGTCATATGCGCTGTAAAAATCGCTTATCAAAAAGAAGTCATAATTATCGATGATTGCAGCATTGACGGCACAAGCGAGTTATTAAAAGACTTAGAAAAAAGCGACTTTGCAACTATCAGCAAAATGGCGCATTTTAAAGTCATCTATCATAGCAAAAATCAAGGCAAAGGCGCAGCACTTCGCAGTGGCATATCGCACGCGACAGGTGATTTGGTGCTAATCCAAGATGCAGATTTGGAATACGACCCAAATGAATATCCAAAACTACTCGCGCCATTTGAGCGGGGCGTGGCGGATGTGGTTTATGGTTCTAGATTTGTGAGTGGTGCTTCACATCGTGTGCTTTATTTTTGGCATAGAATGGGAAATGGACTTCTTACGCTGTTTTCAAATATGATGACAAATCTAAATTTGACGGATATGGAGACTTGCTATAAGGTGTTTAGACGCGAGATTATCCAAAGTATCGCAATTAGGGAAAATCGCTTCGGTTTTGAGCCAGAAATCACCGCTAAAATCGCCAAAATCAAAGGCATTCGCATTTATGAAGTCGGCATAAGTTATTATGGACGCACCTATGAGGAAGGTAAGAAAATCGGCGTAAAGGACGGATTTCGTGCGCTGTGGGCGATTGTGAAATATAAATTTAGGGGGTGAAGTATGGAGTGGTTTTTTGTGGATTTGAAAATTGCTTTTATGCTATTTTTGTGGATAATTGCGTGTGTGGGGTGCGGATGGGTTATTTTATCTTTTGCAATGCGGTTTTTGGGGGCGAAGCAAGGCAGTCATTTAAATTTACCAAATTTAGATTCTGCGAATTTAGATTCTGCAATCGCAGAATCTAATAAAAATCAATCGTGCGTTAGCACACCCAAAACTCGCCCGCTTCGTGGTGCAAAAAATCGGATTCAAGCGAGCAGTAGTGCGAGTGCCGATTTTTTGCTAGAAGCGGAAAAGCGAGGCTCTCCCCCTAAAAGCGAAAAGCGGCAGCTTTTGGCGCGTAGGGGGAGCGGGGAGGGGGGTGCAGCCCTTTTGCGAGAAAAAATAAGCGAATTTAATCCAAAAAACGGCGTAGATTCTGCGAATCAAACTCCATCTTGTCATACTGAGCGAAGCGAAGTATCTCAAATAAATCACAAAAGAGATTCTTCGCTTCGCACTTCGTGCTACGCTCAGAATGACAAGGTTTTGGATTGCCACGAAGTCGCCCTTAAACGCGCGACTTCTCGTAATGACGAAATAAAAAGTGAAAATTCACACAATCTCGCAATGGCAAAAACAAAAACGCCAGATTCTGCATTTTTTGATGATTTGGCATTAAAAGTGCCATTTTCGCTTTTATGTGGAATGATATTTTTTACTTTTTTAACCTCGCTAATTCATCTATTTTTCCCCATAAATGCGTTTGTAAGTGTGATTTTTCTTGCATTTGGCATTTTTGCATTTTGGCGAAAAATCCGCGATTTTCAACTTTTAAATTTAAAGGTGTTATTTAGCGCAAGTGTGGCGTTTTTCGCCGTTGTGGTGCTTAGTTTTTTCCACGATTCTATCGGCGATTCGGTAAATTATCACATTCAAATTGTCTCTTACATTCAGGCGGAAAATCTTATTTTTGGATTAGGAAATATCCACGGGCGACTTGGGTTTAATGGCATTATTTATAATTTTTACGCACTTACGGATGTAAGTCAAATTTTCCCTGCGCTACGCAGTTTTATCGCAAATGAGATTATTTATTTTGCGTTAATTTTTAGTGCGATTTATATTTTGGTGACTAAAAATTTTGCCAAATTTCACTTGCTTTTTATCGTGTGTAGCGTTATTCCATTTAGTTTTATTTTGAAGTGGGCGGAGTTTAATGCCCTTTATTGCGAGGGTGTGGGCGCGGTTTTTGGCATTTTTATTTTTAGTGCTTTGCTTTATGTTTTAGCGCAAAATTCGCAGAATCTCCCGCAAATTTCGCAGAATCCGCAGAATCCACAGATTTTACCCCAAAATCGCTTCATCGCACTGCTTTTTATAATTAGCGTTTTTGCTACGATGATAAAGATTGCAAATTTCGCGCTAGTGCTTGCTGTGGCGATAACTTTCATTTATTTAAATCGCAGTTTTTATCGCCCAAAATTTTATAAAGCGTATTTTTTGCTTGGCATTTTTTGCGTTATTTTTTGCCTACCTTGGGCGATAAAGGGCATTGCCACAAGCGGGATGATTGCCTATCCTGCGAGTGTGGGATTTTTAAAATCGCTTCCTTTTGCGGTGAGCGAGGCGCAGAGAGAAAGTGAAGTGTGCTGGATTATGAGCTGGGCAAGGGCGCCGGGGCAAAATTGCGTGGAGGTTTTGCAAACAAGTGCGTGGATGGTGGATTGGTTTAGTATGAAAACGCGCTACTTTGGGTATTTTAAGCATTTTGTTTATCACTTTTTGGCGTCATTTGCGCTGTTTTTGTGTCTTTATTTTTATAATAAAATGCTAAAAAAATTGGCAGATTCTGCCCCCGCGTCGTCATTGCGAGGCACGAAGTGCCGAAGCAATCCATTAGATTCTGCGAATCCATCGCCAAAACACTTCTTTAAGTTCATTTCTTTTTCGCAAAAGGGCTGCACCCCCCACCCCGCTCCCCCTACGCGCCAAAAGCTGCCGCTTTTCGCTTTTAGGGGGAGTGCCTCGCTTAATCCGCTTCTAGCAAAAAATCGGCACTCGCACTACTGCTCGTTTGCTCCCGATTTTTTGCACCACGAAGCGGGCGAGATTAAAGGTGCTTCGCACGGATTATCTTTTTTAGATTCTGCGTTTGGCGTTGCGTTTGTGGGTGTTGTGGTGGGGATATTATTTTGGTTTTATGCAGGACCAGACCCTAGATTTGGAATGGTGTATATTTTCCCGCTTGTGGGACTTTTTATGGCGTATAATATTTCGCAGATTAAAAGCGCAGAATCTCCCAGCACAAAGGCACTTTTTGCGATTTTATTTATCGCTACGCTCTTTCCATTTTGGAAACTTACGCGCGATATGTATATGATTTTGATTGTGTTTTGTTTGCTATTTCCTAGTGCGATTTTAGGGGCGAAAATACAGCGCATTTACCTTGCACTGCTTATTATTTTGGCATTTGTGAGTGTGCCAAATATGTTTCGCGATAGACTTGGAGCGATAAAGCAAAATCCAAAGGTCCTGCCCATCTTTGCCAAAAAGCAAATTAGCGATTTTGGTGTGGAGATTTATCATCGAAGCGATAGCGCAAAAGATGGTTACCAAGCATTCACCTACGAACCACGCCCGATGACGCCTTATTCCACCCACCAAATCAAAGAAGTGCGCTTTTTAGGGCGCAAGGCATACATCAACGCAAAAAAGGATGAGAGATGAAAGAGGGATTTTTAGATAGATTGTTGCGCGAAATGCGCCTAAGGCAAATCAAACCGCATTTGCGCGAGTTTGCAAATCCGCGTGTGCTTGATGTGGGGTGCGGATGGGAGGCGAAGTTATTAAAAGAGATTGAACCCTTTATCGCGCAAGGCATTGGCATTGATTTCAAAGCACCTAATATTCAAACTGCGAAATTGCGGACTTTTAGTTATTTTTTCGAAAAAAAGGGCGAAGTTTGTGAGACTCGCACGAAAAGTGCAGAATCTATATTTAATTCTGCGAAAGGCAACAAAAACGCAGAATCTGCGCTCATTTCGTCATTGCGAGATTCTGCGAATGCAGAATCGTGGCAATCCGCAATCAAATCAAATCCGTGCGAAGCACCCGAATCTCGCCCGCTTCGTGGTGCAAAAAATCGGGAAAAAGGGTGCAGTAGTGCCACCCGCCGATTTTTTGCTAGAAGCGAAAGCTGGGCACTCCCCTAAAAGCGCAAAGCGTGAGCTTTTGGGGACACAATCAAATAGTCGGGGGGAGCGGGAGCGGGGTGCAGCCCTTTTGCGAGAAGAAACAAACGAATCGAATCTAAAAAACGGCGATTTTATCGCAGAATCGCAGAATCTAAAAAGAGATTCTTCGCTCGTTTCACTCGCTCAGAATGACAAAATGGATTGCCACGAAGTCGCCACAAGTGCGACTTCTCGCAATGACAAAATGGAAAGCAAAAATTCACACAATCTCGCAATGACGAAATTTGGCGCACTAGATTCTGCGAATTGCACAAATATCGCAGTATCTAACGCAATTTTGCACGATGATTTCGAAGATTCTGCACTTTTAGATTCTGCAAACGGGGGGGGGGGGGGATTTGCATAAAAGTTTGCATAAACGCTTGTATAAACGCTCACATAAAGGCAAATTAGTTTCACTGCCTTTTAAAGATGAGAGTTTTGAAATCGTGTGTATGTTAGCGGTTTTGGAGCATTTGAACCATCCGCTTTTGATGTTAAAAGAGATAAAGCGAGTTTTGAAGAAAAATGGCATTTTGCTTTTGAGTGTCCCATCTCACGCGGCAAAACCGATTTTAGAATTTTTATCTTATAAATTAAAATTGATTGATGAAGCAGAGATAAGAGACCATAAGCGATATTACAACAAGGCAGATTTGGCGCGGTGTGCGGAGTTTGCGGGGTTAAAAATGGAGGGGCATTATTATTTTCAGTGCGGATTTAATAATTTTGCTAAAATGCGAAAAATTTAAGTGCGTGGAGCAAAGTGGAAAAGTTATTTAAATATGTGCTTGTGGGCGGAAGTGCGGCGATTATCAATTGGATTGTGTTTTTTGTGTGTGTGGAAATTTGCGCTTTGCATTATTTAGGTGGCGGATTTTTGGCGTTTATTGTTGCGACTTTGTGGAATTTTATTTTGGCGCGAAAGTTTATTTTCACCCCAAAGCACTCGCTTTTAAAGGAAAGTGCGCTGATTTATTTGGTGAGTTTTGCGGGACTTTGCATTGATATTTTTGTGCTTTATGTTTGCGTGGATGTGCTTAAAATTCCTGCGATGGTGGGTAAGATTTTTGCGAGCGGCGTGGCATTTTTATTTAATTTTAGTGTGCGGAATTTTGTCATTTATAAAAATTAAAGCATTTTTTCCTGTCCCAAGCGATAGAGTGCAAAGTCGTATTTTACGGGGTCATCAGCGCAGAATCTGCCTAAATTTGCCGTGATTTCAAGGGCGGAGCGCAAATCATAACTTTTGCGCTTCAAAAGTCCTAGTTTTTGCGAGAGGCGAAAAGTGTGCGTATCAAGGGGCAAAATCAAATCCGCGCGCGATACTTCGCCCCAAAATCCAAAGTCAATATTATCCTTTCGAACCATCCATCGCAGAAATAAATTCCATCGTTTGAGTGGCGATGAGTGGGCGTTTGTCGCCCTTTGCCCGATGAGAAATTTTAGTCCGTGCGGGAGAGTGAGCGAAGTTTGGGGATATTTTGTGAGATTCTGCGAAATTTTGGGAGATTCTGCGAGATTCTGCGAATATGTGAGATTTGGCGAAATTATTTGATTTTTTAGCGCAGAATCTAGCGCGAAAATCATCGCATTTATACCGCAAATGACGGGAGATTCTGCGATTTTCGCAGAATCTGTGGGATTTTTCGCTTCAAAAGCAGGGTTAAATTTCGCAGAATCTGACTGCAATTTCGCATTTTTATACGCATTTGTAAAAATGCGTTTTATCCCGCCACACGCGATTATTTCGCTTAACGCCAAAAATAGCATTTTTATATCATCGCTTCTTTGAAAGCGGTAATGCGGGAATTTAGCGCGCAAAATCGCATTTTTATCGCCCAAAATTTTAAAGTCCAAATTTAATAGCGTCTTTAAAATCTGCTTTGCATTTCCATACGCCAAAAGTGCGCACACAACGGCGATTTCATCCACAAAATCATATTTTTTCTCCACCGCCTTTTTTAACGCAAAAAGCGGGTCTGGTTTATCTTCGCTCAACTCAAAGTCCGTATTTCGCGCGTTGTAGTGATAATCTAGCAGTTTTTTTAAATCTCTCATTTTGCCCCCAAAAATTTTAAAAATTATAATATTTTATGATAAAATCCGCTTTTTAAAATCAAAAAAAGGCACTTTCAATGAAAAAAATTATCTGCATTTTGATGCTATTTTGCGCATTTTCTCACGCAAACTACGCAAACAAGCAAGAGCAAGTCGAGAAATTCGTCTATATCGAGGCACTTTATGGATTTGGCGGGATGATAAAACCCTATGATATTTATTTGCACGATGTGCAAGCGCGCATATTTTTCCCCACGACAGGCGCGATGCACGAACTTGTGGCGCGAGGGTCATTCTCACAAGATAAGCAAAAAAGTGGCATAAAACATAATGGATGGGAGGCGGAATATCGCATTGGGATGCGGTTAGATGAGCATTTTAAGAGTTTGGGGACGATGCTTGGCAGTGCGTATATTGGACTTGGGTATCAAAATTTATCGCACAACACGGGCGGAGCGATGAAAAATCTGCATTTGATTTATTTTCCGCTTGGCGCGTGGGGGGAGGAAAGTCTCGGCGAGGGGGCGATAATGTCGATGATGCGCCTGCGCTGGGGACTAAATACGAAAATGATATTTTTGAATAACTACAACAGCGAGGGCAAGTTGAAGGGGAATTTTATCTTTGGACTGAAAGTGCATCTTGGCGTGGGCGTGAAAATAATGCAGAGTGCGGATATTTTCGCGCAAGGATTTTTTCAATGGAATCTACCGCTGAAAAAGACGCAGGTGTGGGGATTAGAAGTGGGAATGCAGTTTTAGATTTGAGTGAATTTTGGTGGTGAATCGCAGAAATTAGCGCGGATTTTGTCATTACAAAAAAATGCGTCTTTGACGCAAAATCCGCAGAATTTGGCATCGTTTTCAAAGTAAAATCGCAGAATCTAGTGTGAAAAAGTCAAAAATCCGCAGAATTTGGCGCAGAATCTAGTATGCTAAATTTCGTCATTGCGAGAAAATCCGCAAGGATTTTCGTGGCAATCTATATTTTTTGATTTAGATTCTGCTGTTTTGTGTGTTTTCCGTCATTGTGAGGCGAATCTTGATTTGCCGAAGCAATCCACACATTCCGTCATTGCGAGAATGGACGAAGTCCATTCGTGGCAATCTAAAAATCCCACGCCGTCATTGCGAACGAGCGAAGAATCTCTTTTTAGATTCTGCGATTCGCACGAAAAATATATGAATTTAATAAAAAATACGAAAATCGCAGAATCTACGAGATTGTCGCCACTTTCAGCATTTGATTCACTTATTTCTTTTCGCAAAAAGGGCTGCACCCCCCGCTCCGCTCCCCCCAATCATTTAATTGTGTTCCCAAAAAGCAGCCGCTTTTTCGCTTTTAGGGGGAGTGCCTCGCTTTTCCGCTTCTAGCAAAAAATCGGCGGTTGCACTACTGCAACCTTGCTCCCGATTTTTTGCACCACGAAGCGGGCGAGATTCGGTGCTGTCGCACGATTGATTTTGTTGTGGATTGCCACGAAAATTCGCTTCGCTCATTTTCTCGCAATGACGGATTATTTTAGAGATTCTTCGCTCACTTTGTTCGCTCAGAATGACAAAATTTTTGGCAGATTCTACGAATTTCGTGCGAGATTCTGCGATTTGTGTCTTTCAAACAATCGAAGTAATGGCGATTTTGCGTCAGCAAAATTAAACCAAAAACACACAAAAAAGCGTCCTGTGCGGAAGTATCGTGCGATGGATTCGTGGGTTGTGCCGAAAAATTCGAGCGAAGATAGGACTGCTTCGTCCATCGAGTGAGGATTTTTCAAACTCCCGCGAATACGCGCACGAGACGACGCATTACCACGCTACGCGCCACTCAAATCCGCCGCCGTTGCTTACTCCCCTGTCGCCAAATCCCCCAAAATACTGCACTCCAAACTCCATATCGAAGTTTTGCGCCTCCAAAAGATACGAAATTCCCGCGTTTGCGTAACCTAAAATTTTGTCGCTATCTAGCGCAAAATCGAAGTTTTCGCTTCGCACTAAAACCTTGCTTTTGGCGAGTTTTGGGGCGAGATTGAACTTCGCGCCTACGCCAAAGTTTATCCCAAATCCGCTGAAATAATTCGCATAAGAAACCCCCAAATCGCCGTAGATTAGGTTAAAAATGGCGTTTTGGTAAATCGCAGAATCTGCTTTGATTTCCTTTGATTTTAGTGCCTTGTAGTCAAATCCTGCTTCGATTGAAAGCGCCCCGCCTGTGCGAAAATCAAAGGTTTTGCCAAAAGTTAAACTTGCGCCAAATCCTAAATTTTGCGGTTTTACGCTATCCAAAAATTGCGTTTTTAAGTCGTTTGAGAAGTGGTAGAAATCCCCTTGTGCCTTTAAAAACAGCGCAAAAGGCAAGTCGAATTTGTAATGCAGTCCGCCAAATAAATTTAGATTTTTGATTTGCAAATCTTTGTCGTGCTTGTCGCGTAATGTGCCGTAGGTTAGGGCGAAATGTGCGCCAAGTGTGTGCGATTCTGCGATATTTGCGCTAAAAGCGGTGATGAAACCATAGTCAAATCCGCTTAGTGTGTAGTTTCCTGCTTTGGCGAAAGAGTTGTGATTGATGAAGGGCGTGAAAATGAAATAATAATTTTTTGCAGAATCTGCGGTGGATTCTGCGATTTGGGGGCGATTTGCAGAATCTGCGGGATTGCGAGAAATGTTTCTTTGGATTCTGCGATTTTTTGCGGTAGATTCTGCGTTTTTGTAGAAAAATGTTTCGTTTTGTTTTAAAATCGCAGAATCTGCGAGATTTTTCGCTTCGCTCAAAATGACAAAGGTGGGGTCAAGATTCGCGGAATCTAATTGCGAAGTGCGTTTGATTCTACGAATTGTGCGTTTTTGTTGGGTTTGTGAATTTTGCGGGGTTTGCGCTAGATTCTGCGATTTGCCAAATTTTCGTGGGAAAATCATCGCGCTAGTCATTATTTGCAAATTATTCATCGTGCGAATGTTGCTTTTATACAAAGTGCCGATTGTGCTGTATTGCGGGGTGATTTCTGCTTTGAATCCATTTGCGCCACTTTTGGTTAGCGTGTAAATATCATTGTAAGTCGATAGGCGGGAGAAATCCACGCCCAAAGCCGTGTAAGTGCCACTATTTGTATTTGTGGCAACTTTGCTAATGTCATATTCCTTGCCTAACTCAAAATTCGCGCCAAAGTCAAGAAAAATCTTTGATTTGCCATCTTTGAAGCGGACATCAGCGGCACTATCGATGACTAAATGCGAAGCACCTGTCGTGCTACTATTAAATCGCGTGGCACTTTCATCAATTTTTAGTGTGTAGGCTTGGATTTGCACTCTACCCTGAAGATTTTTATTTGTCGGATTGGCATTAGCATAAACAAAACCAATGATGCCATAATTATTTATCGTAATAAAATTTTTTTTATCATCATTTTGTATCCCGCCCATAGTTCCGTAATTTGTGAGCGTCCCAACACTACCGCCACTTGCAATCCAAAACATTCTCTCCATTGTGCCACGATTTATAAAATGTGAAACATATCCACGAATCGCAATAGATTGATTGCCTGAAGTAACTTTTATAACCCCATAATTTGTAAATGTGCCGATTTGCGCTTGGATTTCGATACCGCTACTACTTCCCACGCTAAAATCGCTATTGTTTGTAATATCGCTGTAAGGTTTGGTTATCTGGCAAGTGGTGCAACCGCTTGTAATGATAGTATTTAGCTCCGTTGCATTTAAAAATACAAATCCCCCCCCCCCAAGTGAGAAAAAATATCAAATATAACAATATAGCAACTCTTCGCATTTCGCCCCCTCCCCAAATCTCTCACAAAATCCGTGGCAAAGTAATGCCCGTTTGCTTTTGGTATTTGCCGTTTTTGTCTTTGTAGCTAACAGCGCATTCATCATCGCCACTGATGAAAAGCACCTGCGCTATGCCTTCATTTGAGTAGATTTTGGCGGGGAGTGGCGTTGTGTTGCTGATTTCGATAGTGATATGCCCCTCAAACTCTGGCTCAAATGGCGTTACATTTACGATTATCCCGCACCTTGCATAAGTGCTTTTGCCTAGACAAATCGCAAGCACATCGCGCGGAATCTTAAAGTATTCAATCGTCCGCGCTAACGCAAAAGAGTTCGGTGGCACGATACAAATATCGCCCTTATGCTCGACTACATTGCACGAATCGAAATTTTTGGGGTCGACAATAGTCGAATTTACATTCGTAAAGATTTTATACTCGTTAGCTACGCGAATATCATATCCATAGCTACTCACACCATAGGAAATCACGCCTTTTCGCAAACTTGTCGCCTCAAAAGGCGTTATCATTTCGCACTCTATCGACATTTTTTCAATCCATTTGTCAGATTTTAATCCCATTTTAATAACCTTTTAAAAAATTTGTGTTATTATACAAAATTTTTTAATGAAAGGGGATTTTATGAATATCACAGAAATTAAGAAACTCTTAGAGATGTTTGATGCCTCAAACTCCGTGAAGTTAAAGATTACAAATGAAAATTTTGAAATTTCACTAGAAAAAACGGCGGCAAAAATCGGCAAAATCGCTCCGATTCAGCCACCGCAAATCGCAGAATCTGTTGTAGATTCTGCGCCAAAAGCGACTAAATCACCGCAAATCGCAGAATCTACCGCAGAATCTAATATAGATTCTACAAACTCCGCAAATACCGAAACAATAAATTCGCCGATGGTGGGGACTTTTTATCGCGCTCCATCGCCTGACTCTGCGCCTTATGTGAATGTCGGCGACAAAGTCAAAAAAGGGCAGACAATCGCAATCATCGAAGCGATGAAGATTATGAATGAAATCGAAGCGGAATTTGACTGCAAAATCGTAGAAATTGTGCCAAATGACGCGCAAAGCGTGGAGTTTGACGCGGTTTTGTTTGTAGTCGAAAAAATATAAAAAACGAGCAAAACTATGAAAGAAATTAAGCGAATCTTAATTGCAAATCGCGGTGAAATCGCACTGCGAGCGATTCGGACGATTCAAGATATGGGCAAAGAAGCGGTTGTGATTTACTCGGTGGCGGATAAAGATGTGCATTATTTAGAGCTCGCAGATGTCAAAGTCTGCATAGGCGGGGCAAAATCAAGTGAGAGCTACCTAAATATCCCTGCGATTATGACGGTTGTGGAGCTTTTTAAAATCGATGCGATTTTCCCCGGATACGGCTTTTTAAGCGAAAATCAAAATTTTGTAGAGATTTGCGAAAATCACGGCATTACCTTTATTGGTCCTAGCCAAGCGGTGATGGCACTGATGAGCGATAAAAGCAAGGCAAAAGATGTGATGAGAGAGGCGGGAATCCCCGTCATTGAGGGCAGTAACGGCGCGATAAAAGACTATAAAGACGCACAAAAAATCGCCAAAAAAATCGGCTATCCTGTCATAATCAAAGCTGCCGCAGGTGGTGGCGGACGCGGAATGCGTATAGTTGAGAGCGAAGAGGCGTTGAAAAACGCCATTTTAGCTGCCGAATCCGAAGCAGTGAGCGCGTTTGGCGATGGTTCGATTTATATGGAAAAATTTATCAAAAATCCAAAACATATCGAAGTGCAGGTGTTAGCGGACAAAAAGGGCAATGTGATTCATATCGGGGAGAGAGACTGCTCTGCGCAACGGCGTCAACAAAAACTCATCGAAGAATCTCCCGCAGTGGTTTTGAGCGAAGAAGTGCGCGAAAATCTGCTAAAAACCGCTGTCCAAGCCGCAAAATATATCAAATACGAGGGTGCGGGGACTTTTGAATTTTTGCTAGATAGCAACAAAAAAGATTTTTATTTTATGGAGATGAATACGCGTTTGCAAGTCGAACACACCGTTAGCGAAATGGTAAGCAATTTGGATTTAATCGAGCTAATGATAAATGTCGCGGAGGGCAAATCGCTCCCCAAACAAAGCGACATTAAGCTAAAAGGACATTCGATTGAGTGCCGAATCACAGCCGAAGACCCAGAGAAATTCTACCCAAGCCCCGGCAAAATCACCGAGTGGATTGCGCCCGGTGGCGGGAATGTAAGGCTTGATACTCACGCATACAACGGCTACACCGTGCCTATGTTTTATGATTCGATGATTGGCAAACTAATCGTGTGGGCAGAGAGCCGCGACAAAGCCATAGCGCGAATGAAACGCGCATTGCGTGAATTTAAAATCGGTGGCATAAAAACGACAATCCCATTTCACATAAAAATGATGGACAATGAGGACTTCAAAAAGTCGCTAATCCACACGAAATATTTGGAACAAAAAATGCTTTGATTCGCCTTAAATATCACATTTAAGGCGGTGGCTTATGAAAATAGAGCGCGATGGCGTTGCTTCTCAATCGCAATTAAAGCGCAATAATTTGGATTCGTTAGAGAAAATTTTGCGCGATTCGCAAAGCAAAGAGACAAAGCAAACCACGCAAGAGTGGCAAATCACAAACAATAATTACTCTGCAATCCCCCACAAAGAGCTAAATAACAACATTGGCATTTTGCAAATCGCCCAAAGAGCGTTGCAAAATATCCTAAACAATAGCAATATCACGCTAGATGGCGTGTTTAGAGAGATAAATAATGCGCAGTTTTTGGGGAGTAGTGTTTTTGAGCCATCGATGATTTTGCGCGACGACGGGGGCGAACTGCTATTTGATGCTAATCGCATTTTAAGCATTATGCCAAGTGATGAGCGCGATTTGTATATTTTCAAAAAGGCGTTGAAAAACGAAGTGGATTTTATCGCCCACTCACTTCAAAATCTGCAAAGCGCGAATATGACGCAAGATTCGGCGCGTTATGGTGCGGATAATGTGAGCGACTATCTCACAAGCAACGCAATGCTTTTTTCAAAAGCGCACAACACAGCGGGGCTGATTTCTAGGATTGATGCGTTGCTTTTGTGAATCTATGTGATTTTTGGGTGCGAATTTTGGATAATATTTGGCGCGAATCTAGCGTGATTTTGGGCGCGAATCTTTAAAAGTGCGAATCTAAAAATGCTCCCATATAGCACACAGCTTATCGATGATGATGACATAAATGCCGTCCTTAGCGCATTAAAAGGCGAATTTATCACACAGGGTGCAAAAGTCGATGAGTTTGAGCGACAAATCGCCGACTTTGTGGGCGTAAAATACGCTGTGTGCTTCAACTCCGCCACCTCCGCGCTAAATGTGGCATATAAGATTGTGAAATGTGATTTGGCAAATCATAGTGCGATTAAGGGCGATTCACGCGATAAAATCGAATTTCTAACCACGCCCCTTACATTCTGCGCTACGGCAAATATGATGGTGGAAAATGGCATTGTGCCGAAGTTTTGCGCTATCAATGAAATGGGCAATATCGATGAAAATAACTTGCAAATTTCACCAAATATTAAGGCAATAGTTAGCGTTGATTATGCAGGGAATAGCGTAGAAGTAGAAAAAATCGCTAAAATTTGCGCTGAAAATAATTTGTATTTTATCAGCGATAGTTCGCACTCTTTTGGTGGCGCGTCCAATGGGCGCAAAATCGGCGCGTTTGCGGATATGACGATTTTTAGTTTTCACGCGGTAAAGCCCATTACCACCATTGAAGGGGGTGCGATTACCACAAATAACGAGCTTTTTTATAAATGGGCGAAACTTTTGCGCTCACATTGCATTGCAAAAACGGAGCTTTGGGATAGTGAGATTATGGGTGCAGAATCTATGAAAAACGCAGAATCTGACAAAATCGCAGAATCTAGCACACTAGATTCTGCGTTTATCGGACACAATTTTCGCCTAAGCGACATTGCCGCGTCTCTTGGCATCTCACAGCTTAAAAAATTGCCATCATTTTTAGCCAAACGCCACCAAATCGCACAAATCTACGATGACGCATTTAAGGGCGAATCCAAACTCCGCACATTGCAAATCCCAGCGCACATTTACTCAACCTATCATTTGTATCCTATTTTGCTAGATTCCGCGCTTGTGCCACACAAAAAAGCCATATTTCGCGCACTTTTAGACGCAGGATTAGGCGTTCAAGTCCATTACAAGCCAATTTATCGCTTTGCACCTTACCAAAACCACGCGCCTATCAAATCCGCCGATGATTTTTACAATGCCGAAATCTCAATCCCCTGCCACCAAAAAATGAGCGCAAATGACGCGGATTTTGTTATAAGTGCGATTCGCAAGATTTTGGCAAAATTTTAAAAGATTCGCGTAACATTTAAGGCAATATAATGTTTCTCTACTATCTTTACCACTATTTTGGCAAAAATCGCAAATGGCTAAATATCGCACATAATGTATTTGATAAATATATTGCAATTAGTGCTAGTATCGTAATATTTGGCACTCTTGTATTGCAGGTTTATTATGAGCCAAAGCTGATAGTTGCATTTATCCACAACTTACCCATAATCATCAAAATCTTTTTGATTTACCTTTGGTGGATTGTTGTTGTGGTCGCTATATTAGCGATTGTTAGCTTGTTTTTTATCCCACCATTTGCTAGAAATCGCACCAAACAAAACATTATCACAGAGATTTTTATAAATCGGTGGCGATTTATCGTGCTAATGCTAGGAATGCTTGTTTTTGGATTTTTGGCGTTTGTAATGTTTGGGGTGTTATTAAAAATGTTTGCTTTTGGTATTGCGATATTTTTGTGTTTGTTGTTGGTTACGCTGCAATATGTAGCGACTAAATCTATCGCACTTGGCGAAAATGGCGTCATTATTCGGCAGATTTGCGGTGAAATTTTTATCCCTTATAGCAATTTATATCCATTAAGTGAGCGCGAGTTGCAAAAAGCGATAGAAGATAAAATGATAAGTATTAAATATGGCGATTATGCTGGTGTGCGATTTGAAGTAGGCAAGGACAAAAACACAAGAGAGCAATTTATGAATCTATACAATAAAAAAGTGATGGATTCGCGTAAAATGACGACAAACCCATAAATCAACGCAAATTTTCACGCGATTCGCAAGATTTTTTCACAATTTTAAGTAAGATTCGCCAAAATCTCAAATCTTAAAAATTTCGCTATAATCACGCATAAAATTTATGGAGTTGTTACAATGAAAAAAGTTTTATTTGTGATATTGTTTGTGTGCTTAAATGCAAGCGAATTCGACCCACCTAGAGAATCTACTTTGCTTAATAGGGCTGATAAAACCATATATTTAGGAATCAAAACAAATATCCTTTGTGTAGATGATAGATTGGAAGCTAGATATTTATCTAGTCAAATGACCGAATTTTATGATGGTGGAAGAGATATAGAATTAAATGATTTCACTGCCACGCTTTATCTTGGCAAAATCATTTTTGAGAAAAATAAGCAAGGTATTTTAGCTCCCAAATTTATCCCAACAACTATCACAGATTCTAGCTTTGATGGACTAAATACATTTTGGCTAAATGAAATAAATAAAAAAGCAAAAAAACCATTTCAATCGATGTTTCAGCCTTATAAATCAAGTGCTGGTGGGGGAAGTCGCCCAAGTGCAGATTCTATTCCCTACCAAAAAATCCACTATTTTAGGCACAAAGATAATATTGTGCTAACCAAAGACCAAATCATCTCATATTTTACGCAATTACACAAAGAAAATACAGAATTTATCGCAAACTACATAGATTCGATAAATGCAAATCACGGCATTAAAGCATATAATTTGAATGATAGAATCTATGATGAATTATTAAAAAATGGCATTGTTAATGAATCTATGATAAAACGATACGCTGATACGCATAAAGTCGTCCGCAATAATGCACTTGACTTAATCGCATTAGATTATCTTTCAACGCTAAAAGTGTCAAATCACAAATTGTTTTTTAAGATTGTGCTGTATGATGAGCTGTTTTATCCATATTTTGTATGGAGTTTGAGAAATTTCCTTGTGCCTTATTTTGCTGGTAGATTCCAAGATGAAAATAATCTACTTTTTAACGCAGGGGCTTATAAGAAATACGCAGGACAACATAGAATTGCAAATCCTTATAAAGATGAATTTAAAAATATTTTGAATGAAATGGAAATTTTTTATGCAAATATTTTGCCAAATAGATATCGGGAAGGATATATAGAGGGCTATGAGCTGTATTTTTATTATTATGGGATAAATTTTTCACCAACTGATGAGGAATATTTATATTTAAAATTGCCCATATCAAAGGGATATAAACAAATTTCCCCCAACCAAAAAATAAGTGAAATACCAAAGCACGAACTTCAAGCACTTGAATGGTTGCCCAAAGAAAAACAAAAATACACTATATCAATTCCCTCTCCACTAGGCAAATATTACTTTGAATTAAGCGATAATAAAGGCGTATTTATTGAATTTTTTGATAGAATCTACCCAAGCATATCAAATCCCCCAAAAGGCTGGAGCAAAAAAATGATGAGAAAGTTAGAGTTAGGATTGGAGTAGGCATCTATAATCAAAACTGCCACGCATATCGCAAGTTTTAGCATTTTCAAAATTATTGCAAAATCATTCAAAATCTTTTGCTATAATTTTGCCTTTATTTTTAAATTTTAGGGGAAAATATGCGTTTTATAGCAATGATTTTATTTGCGCTTTTTGGTGCGATTGGCGTGGCTTTTGGGGTGGATTCAAATATTTATCACACAAAAATGGGAGAAAGCGATATTTACATAATATCTTTGGAGAAAATGTCGCCACCTGTGGAAAAACTAATCGCAAATAATGAGAATGACAAAGCATTCATCGCCAAACTCGCGCCACAATTAGCGCAAAACAATCAAAATATTATGCTAATTTGCCACAAAAACTTTGTCGCGCTGGTGGATACGGGATTTTCGCATAATTTTGATACGCTAAAATCGCGTCTATCGCAACTAAAACTTACTCCAAGCGATATAACGCACATTATCATCACACACGCGCACGGCGACCACATAGGCGGGATTTTGCAAAATGGCACAAATCAATTTAGTAACGTGGCGTTGATGATTGACAAAGGCGAATATGATTTTTGGGTAAATGGCAAGAATTTTAGCGGGTTTGCGATTCGCACTGCCAAATCTGCCAAAGATGCGTTACTTTCATTTAAAAATAAGGTGATATTTTTTAACCACGACAAAACTCTAAACGAATCGCTTGACATTAAAAGCGCGAAAGACTTGCAGATTCGTAGCATTAAGGCGTATGGACACACGCCCGGACACACGATGATAGAGATTGCAAGTAGCGACAAAAGGCTTGTGTTTGTGGCGGATTTGTTTCACGCCTTTGACATTCAAAAAGCACATCCGCAAATCGCCATACAATACGACATAAGCCCAAGCGAAGCGATAAAATCGCGTGTGGATTTTCTAAAATCACTCAAAGGCAAATCTAGCGTTTATATCATAGGCTCACATTTGCCCTTTATAGAGCCTATATTGTGGAAATAAATCCATTTTTCTGCCACCAAAAAATGAGCGCAAATGACGCGGATTTTGTTATCTCAACGATTCGCAAGATTTTTTCACAATTTTAAGTTAGATTCGCGCATAAATTTATTATAATTTCGCTTTTATTTTTGTAAATTTGAAGGGGAAAAATATGAGATTTTTTAGTGTGATTGCAGGGATTTTTGGTGCGATTTTGGCAGGGATTTTTTTCAATGCCTGTGGCGACAATGGCGCGATTTCACAGGCAACGAATGGCATTATCCAAACCCACATAAAACCACAAATTATTTTCAAACAAAAAGTTAGCGACAATATCAACGCTGTGATTGAATCAAAAGGCGAGATTCGCATAAATGGCAAAAAATATTTTGGCAAATATATTTTTGATAGCGAAAATTCGCTGACTTTGCTTACCGATTCGCCCCTCAATGCGAATCAAAACTACAAAATCAACTTTGATTTTGACGCCATAAACAAAGCGCAAGGCACAAGCATAAACGCAAAAAATTTCACTATGGAATTTAGCACCGAATCGCTTCATTCGCAACTTGAAGGCGCGAATTTCATAAAAGATTCGGCAGATTTATCAAAGATGAAATTAGAAGCGCGCCTTCACCTCTCACAATCGCTCCCGCAAGATAGCATTGCAAACGCCATAAAACTCGCCGATTCAGCGCACAAAAATATCCCACTTCACATTACTAGCATTAGCGATAGAGAGATTGCAATCGCCTCTGATTCGCTCCCCTTGCCAAAGAGCGATGAATCCTTTGCGCTTACCATTGACAAAGATTTGGGATTAGAAAAAAGCGAAAAATTTATGATTTTGGCGTCAAATGCGGATTTTCTAAAAGTAATCGACATTAAGCCCATTTTAGGCGATAAAAACAGCATTGAGATTCGCTTCTCCGCCCCGCTTATGCCAAATTTGAATATTGAAAATTTCATTCGCGTTAGCCCAAATGTTGATTTTCGCGCTTCGCAGTCAAATGATACGATAATTTTAAGCGGAAATTTTTCGCAAAGCGACTATGAAATTGAGATTTTAAAAGGCATAAAAGGGCGCGATGGAGTTAGCCTAAAAGAAAACACAAAGCGCACAATCACGCTAGGCGACAAAGAACCAAAGATTGTTTTTTCAAATAATGGCGTGTTTTTGCCTGATTTGGCAAAAAAGCAAGTCGCCTTTAAAAGCATAAATGTCAAAAAGGCGCGAATCGTAGTGCAAAAAATCTATGCAAACAATATCGCGTATTACCTTGATGACAACAATTTGATGAAAAATCAAACAAATGATTTTTACATTTATCGCATTGATAGAATCGGCGGTGTGATTTTTGAAAAAGAGATTACCATAAATGCGCCCAAAAATGAGTGGATTCAAAGCGCGGTGGATTTGAGTAAATTGAAAGATTTAAGCGGGATTTTTGTGATAAGTTTGCATTTTGATAAAGATGGCGTGAATTATAATTTCCCTAGCAGTGTCGAATCGTGGCGCGTGGATAATTATTTTTATGACAATGGTAGCATTTATAAACAGCTCATTTTTTCAAATATCGCGCTATTAGCGCAAAAATTTGGCGATGAAGTCATAGTCTCCGCGCTTGATATAAAAAGCAACGAGCCACTGCCAAATGTGGAGATTTCAGGCATTAGCAAAAACAATCAAACCATATCCAAAGCAAACACCGACATTGCAGGTAATGCAAAGCTAAAATTTAGCAAAAACATAAGCGCAAATTTAAGCAATAATATCGCATATATTTATGGCAAAAAAGTCGGCAAAAGCGATGATTTCGCGCTCATAAAATTAAGCGCACAAGAGATTAGCGATGATGGATTTGACACTGATGGTGTTAGTGCAGAAAATGGCATAAAGGCGTTTATTTACACAGATAGGGGCGTTTATCGTCCGGGCGATTCGGCAAATCTCACCATAATCGCACGAAATAAAGACAAAGCGATAAATCACCCCATAAAATTAAGCATTACAAATCCGCGTGGCAAGGTGATTGTAAATAAAGCGACTATCGAATCTAGTGGCGATGGCGTATTTTATTATGAGTTTAAGAGCCAAAAAAGCGCATTTACGGGCATTTATAATGTGCAAGTTGATATTGGGGACAATCTTTTCACACACAAAATCGCCGTTGAATCTGTCGTCCCAAATCGCATAAAATTAGACTTAAAAGCGCAAGATTCGCTTGATTTATCAAAAGAGCAAATTCTAAAATTTTCATTTCAAAGCGACTATCTTTTTGGCGCACCTGCAAGTGGTTTGGATTGGACTTTGAGTGCGTCCTTTGATGAATTTAAATTTGAAAGCAAAAAATACAAAGATTGGAGTTTTGAGCGCATAGGCAAGGACAGATATTATAACAATATGTATTTGGGTGGCAAATTAAATGAAAGCGGATTTGCCGATGGAGAGTTTGATTTTGCTAGTTTTGATTTTACCAAAAATTTGACTATGAGCATTACTGCGCGAGTGCTTGAAAACAACGGACGCGCCGTGATTCAGCGCAAACGCATTTTGCTTAAAAAATTTGATAGTTTTGTAGGTATCAAAAATCCCGCGAATCGCTATGTCCGAAGTGGTGATAGCGTGAATCTAAATGTCGTTTTGCTTGACGAAAAAGAAAACTTCATCAAAAATCGCAAATTAGAATATGTCGTATATCAAAATAATTATTCGTGGTGGTGGGATTACAGCAATAAAAATGACTTTATTCGCGCAATTAAGGGCGATAAAAACACGCGAATCATCGCGCAGGGCGATTTGAAAAGCAAAGATAAGATTAGCAATATTAAGTTTGATATAAAAGATAGGGGCGAAATTTTGGTAGAAGTGGTGGATACCACAAACAATCAAAGCGCGTCAATCTCGCTTTATGCGTCATCGTGGGGCGAACCGCTTGACATTGAAAAAATTACGCAACTAAAAATCAAAACCGACAAAAACAAATACAAGCACGGCGAATCCGCAAAAGTTACCTTTGAATCTGTAAAGGGCGCAAAGGCACTTATCACAATTAGCAGCGACAAAGAGATTTTGAAGCGATATTGGATTACTACGAATGATTTGCAGACAAATTTTAGTGTGCCAATCGATGAGAAAAACGCACCAAATCTCTATGCGAGTGTGTTTTTGCTCCAAGATTATGGGAGCGCGGATAATGATAGGGCGTTGCGACTTTATGGCGTTGTCCCGCTAAATATCACAAAAGAGAGCGCGAAAATCGCCCTAAATATTAAGACAAAAGATGAGATTTTGCCAAATTCAAAGCTAAATATTGAGATAAGCAATGAGCAAAATAAGCAGGTTACTTACACTTTGGCAATCGTAGATGAGGGACTTTTGAATCTTACAAATTTCAAAACCCCATCGCCCTATAATTATTTCTACGCCAAAACAAAATACAATATTCGCAATTTTGATACTTTTGATTATATCATAGGCAAAATTGAAGGCGCGGTGCGAAATGCCTACTCAATCGGGGGCGATGAAGAGTTAGGCGCAGCAGGAAAGGGACGCAATGATGAAAATGCAGAGCGATTCAAACCCGTAGTGCATTTTATAAAGCCCACCAAAAGCGACAAAAATGGCAATGCAAAGATTAGCGTTGATGTGCCATCCTACATTGGCGCGTTGCGCGTAATGCTTGTGGCAGTGGATAATAATAGCTATGGAAGCGCACAAAAAGAAGTCCGCGTGAGTGCGCCTGTGGTAATGCTCCCTACGATACCGCGCTCACTTAAAATCGGTGATAATTTTCAAATGCCTATTGAAGTTATGCAAATCAAAGATAATGTAGATTCTGCGAATTTGGCGATAAAAAGCGATGGCATTGTGGAGTTTGATAAGAGCTTACAAGAAGTGCGATTTAAGGATGGCAAAAAATCCCAAACAATCTTTTTTAACGGGCGCGTGAAAGAAAAATTAGGCGTTGAAAATATCGCAATTCAGCTAAATAGCGATAATTTTATAATGAGAGATTCGACACAAATTGACATAAAAGCCCCAAATCCTTACACGCAAATTAGCAAAAATTGGGTGCTAAAAGGTGGCGAATCCGCACTCATCGAAGCCCCAAAAGCCTTTGTCGAAAATTCAAACACAGGCAAAATCACACTCTCATCAAAACCACTTTTAAGCATAGACCACCGCTTAAAGTGGCTCATTCGCTATCCTTATGGTTGCATTGAGCAGACGACTTCAAGCGTTTTCCCGCAACTTTTTATCACAAAATTGGCAAGTGAAAATTTCGCACAAAAACAGCAAATCATAGATAATATCAACGCAGGGATTGCGCGAATCCAAAGCTTTCAAACAAATGATGGCGGATTTTCGTATTGGCAGGGCGGAAGCAATAGCGATGAGTGGGGCAGTAGCTATGCGACACATTTTTTGATTATGGCAAAGATGAATGGCTATAAAGTTAGCGATTCGGTGCTAAAAAAGGCGATAAATTATTTGAAAAATCACACAAGTTCGCGTGATATTTATCCGCTGTATTTGCTTAGTTTGAGCGACAATCATCAGCTTGGCGCGATGAATGAGATTTATGAAAATCATTTGCGAAGTCTATCAATTACGAATCGTTGGCTTTTGGCGGCAAGCTATGCGATGGCTGGATTTGATGATATCGCGCTAAAAATTAGCAATGGTTTGAGTTTAACGCCAAATGAATCGCAGGATTATTATTCGCGCTCTTATGGCTCAAATCTCCGCAACAAAGCCATAATTTTACAAGCCCACAAAATCGTTACAGGCAATATTGACGCGGATTTGTATGATGAAATCAAAAGCGAATTAGAGGGCAATGAGTGGCTCTCCACGCAGACTTCTGCTTATGCACTGCTAGTTTTGGCGAGTATCAAAGATGAAGCGCAAAAGGGCGATATGGGCGAAATTAAGGGCGAAATTACGCTAAATAACAAAACGCAAAAATTTGAGTTAGCAAAAGATAGAGTAGAATTTGCCCTAAATAGCGGGAGCGCAAAAGTCAAATCGCCAAACGCGCTTTTTGTAAATTACAGCTGGGAGGGCATAACGGCAGATTCAAGCAATGATAATATCGCTAAAAAAATGCAGTTAGCGCGTGAATTTGTGGTGTTTGATGAGAGCGGAAATGAGCGCGTGATTGACGCAAGAGAGATTCAAAGTGGCGATTCATTTTACATAAAAATATTGCTAGTGCCACACGGCAGGAATCGCATTGATATGAACAATATCGCGCTTACTCAAAATCTCCCTAGTGGCTGGGAAATCGAAAACACGCGCCTAAACAATGACGCCCTGCCACAAGCGGTGGTAAGCGCGAATAATGGCATTAGCTACACGGATATTCGCGATGATAAGATAATGTGGTTTTTTAATGTGGGCGAATCGCAAATGGTTTATGTGAAAATAAATGCCGTAACGCCGGGTGAATACACGCTCCCTGCGGCGTATGCAGAGGCGATGTATGATGGGAGTTATAAGGCAAGCACGGATAGTTTTAAAGTGCGCGTAGTGGCGAAATAGAATGCGCTAGTTTGGCAATTTGTATTTGGGTATTCATTTGCGTTGTTTTTATGCAAAACTGCGCTCGATGGACGCCCAAGTCCTATCTCGCTTGTTTCACATAAAAACAACGCAAAGCAACACCGCAACTACTTCGATGGTTGCTTCGCTACGCTCGCAAAACGAAGTTTCTTTAGTAAATCCTGCGGATTGTGATTCTGCGAATCGCAGAATCTAGTGTGTTTTTTGTCATTCTGAGCGAAGCACTTGTGCGAAGCGAAGAATCTCAAATTCTCTCCCTTCCGATAAATATCCCACCCCAAACCCCTCCCGCAAAGGGAGGGGCTTTTTCTATCTCCACCACCCTTGCGGGAAGATTTCGCCCAATTTCTCTCCCCCTCCCTTGCGGAGGGGGATTAAGGGGGTGGGTAAAATCTCAAAAAAATCGTCATTGCGAGATTTTGCAAAGCAAAATCGTGGCAATCTAATTTGTAGATTCTGCGATTTTTGTGATAGTTTCTGCGATTCGCAGAATCTATCACATTATTTATCATTCTCGCACAAATCGTAGAATCTCAAAATTTCAAATATTTTTAAGAATTTTTTAATGTGTTTCAAACTAAAATGCGGGTTTTATTTTGAAATTTTCAAACAAAAAGGCACATTTTGAAACACAATGATTTTATAAATCGCAGAATCTCGCTTTTAGAAAAAACTCTCTTGGGGGGGGGGATTTACCCTTTATCTAACTGATTTTTTATCGTTTTTATCTCACAAAACTCGCACATTAAATTTTAAAAACTTATTTCGTTTTGTCATTTTGAGATTCTGCGATTCGCAGAATCTCGTGCAAAAACTCGCAATTATAAATAAAACCCACACCCTAACCCCCTCCGCAAGGGAGGGGGAATCTTTGAAATTGCCATTCACAAGGGAGGGGGAATTTTTGGATTCAACCTCCGCAATGGATATGAAAATAGCGAAAACTTCGTTCGCAACTACAACAAAAACTTTGGATTGCCACGAAAATGCTACGCATTTTCTCGCAATGACGAGACGGGGAGCGATTCATTTCGCAATAACGAGATGGGGTGCGATTCGTTTCGCAATGACAGGACGGGGCGCGATTCGTTTCGCAATGACGGAGATTCTGCGCCACACACCACTCACAAAGGACTTCAAATGATTGCATAAATTATGATGAACGCAGAATCTGTGTGTGGATTTTCAGTCGGCGGTTAGGCAAGTAAAATTTTAAGGAGGACAAAATAATGCGTTGTATATATTGTAAAAAACTAAAAAGAGATTTGGAGGCGCAGGATATGCGTATTTGTGCAGATAGCCCTGATGAGCATCATCACTACGCGACAAAGGGTTATAACGCTGGGTATGCGTTTGCGGATGTGTGCTTGGATAAGTTGGCTAGGTTGCCTGAAAAGATAGATGGTTTGATTTGCTATCTATTTAAAAGAAAATAAAATTTTAAGGAGTTAGAAATGAGTGTTGGGAATATTATAAAAAATATATTTGTTGCAGCTGTTCTTTCGCCACTTTGGTTTGGTATTGATTATATACTTGCTGCTATTTTTTGCAGTGTATTTGGCATTAGTAATGATGGGATTCTAGCATTGGTGGTTATTATTTTTGCAGTTATTACATATCCAATCGTGGTATGGTATTTTTACAACAAAGACAAAAAGAAAAGCACTTGTCCGCGCTGTAAAACGCCATTTGTATTTTATGAGCAAGAAGCAGGCACTGAAACTTTAAGCGAGGATTATATAAGCCAAGATGTCAAAGATAGCAATGGCGTATATAGGCGCAAGTCTTATAAAGTAGGCAAAGAGAGAAAATATTACGAAGGAAAATGCAAGGAATGCGGACATACTACAAAGCGAAATGAAGTAAGTAACTTCAAAAGGGAAATTTGATAGATTTGGTAAGGGGGTATTTATTTGCCCTTTGCTTTGTGATATAAGGAGCTAAAAATGTGTGATTTGACACAAAAACGCGATGATAGTGAATTGAAATTGAAAAAATACGAGATTTTATACACTGCCTATGCCGATGAGATTCGCAATCTATGGCAACGCTCTATATTTTTGGGTGCGTTTATGACTTTGGCGTGGGGCGGATATGGTGCATTGCAGTTGAAGTTTATCGAACAATGTTTGCAAAATATTTGCGCTTATCATTTCGCTTCGCTTGGACTTTGCTTTGTTATTATTGTGCTATCGCTACTTTGGATAGCTATGGCAAAAGGCTCAAAATTCGTGCAAGAAGCGCACGAAAAGCATATAAGAAAATTTAATTTTAATGAAACAGAACAAGATATTAAAAAATTGTTTTGTGAATTAGATGAATATGAATATATAGAGAAAAACGGCAATAGCGATACAAAAAAAGAAATGGATAAAGATTTAAGCCCAAATCTGTTTTTTAGTAAGGCTTTAAAAGCCTATCGCTATTCGCCTAGCAAAATAAATATTGCTTTGGGTTGGTTTAGTGCTGTTATGGCTTGTGTATTGACATTACTGCATATTTGTAAAATTGGCTTTACTTGTCCATATTTTATTGTTGTTGTGTTGATATTTGTTGTAGGATTATTTGTTTTATCGTGGTTTATAAAAAAACAAGTTAAGGGCGGTGCAAAAGATAAGAAATTATCTTTTTTGAAAATGTTTTTAATTTAAGGAGTAAAAAATGGCTAAATACACACCAAAGACAAAAGATGAGTTAAAAAGGCTAGTGCAAGATGAGAGCATATATCTAGGAGATATTGATACTAGCAATATCACGGATATGGATAGTCTTTTTTCTATGAGCGAAAGGCGTGATTATGATGACATAGAGAAGTGGGATACTTCAAATGTTGCAAATATGAGTTGTATGTTTTTTGCTAATGAACAATTTAATCACGATATAAACTCTTGGGATACTTCAAAAGTGGTAGATATGACTGCTATGTTTATGGCTTCAATTTTTAATCAGCCTTTAAATAAGTGGAATACTTCAAATGTTATAAGTATGTATCGTATGTTTTACGAAGCGGACTTTAATCACCCACTTGATAGTTGGGATACTTCTAGCGTGGAGTTTATGACGCAAATGTTTCACAAAGATTTTAATTTTAATCAAAATTTAGATTCGTGGGATGTCAGCAGTTTGTGTGATAATCAACAAATGTTTTGGGATAGCGGTATGGATAAAGTGCCAAAATGGCACAAGAAAAAGATATGTGTAGCAGAGCTTAAAGGCTCGGGACTTCGTGCAGAAGGGCTATCAGAAATATATGATGAAATAGGTAAGCGCGTAAAGGAAGTTTTGGCAAATCCACAAGCCAAAGCCAAAGCCAAAGCAATGCCAGAGCACAGCAAGGTGCAATCGGGTGATTTTGACTTTTGGCAAGGCAAAAACACTATTATAATAGTCATAGTTGCCTTGCTTATAGGTGTATCCGCAGGATTTATAAAAAATAAGTTTAAAGAAAGCAATAAAGCCAAATTACCACCCACCCAAACCACGCAACCTGCAAAGCAAACGCAACCCACACAAATGCCCCGATGCGATGATAGTGCGTTGCTAAATCATCTTGTAAAAACACATAAGGAACAAGAGATAGCGAGACTAAAACAAAAGCCCGATTTTCAAAACTATAATGCAGAGGATTTTATTATCAATCAATATAAATTCAATATTGTGAATGTTAAATCTCTATCAAACGCAAATAAAGAGATTGTTTGCGAAGCGGAATTGGAGGCAATATCGCCCAATCCACAAGATGAACCATTTTATGAGTTTATAGCCTACCGCGCACAACTTAACGATGACAATAGCATAGGATTTGAGATTTTGGAGGTTAAATACGCGAATCCTTAAAATTATATTTTAGATTCGCGTGGAATTATTATTAGATTCTGCGATTTCGCAGAATCTAACGCAGAATCTAAAAAAATATCGTCATTGTAAGTTTCTGAGAAATTATGAAATTCGCAGAATCTACCCCCATTTCGTCATTGCGAGCGAGTGAATCGAGTGTGGCAATCCAAATTCGCAGAATCTGCGTTGTTTTCATAAGATTCTGCGAATTTGCAAATTCTCGCAATGACAAAAATCCACGCTAGATTCTGCGATTTTATAAAATTTTCGTGCGAGATTCTGCGATTTACTTACCACGCAAATCTAATTTTAATCATTCGTCCCCTAATTTTTCTACGCCTTTTTCTATCCCTTTTTGAAGCGCGTCTGTGGCTTTGTTCGCGCCTTTTTTGATACCTTTGTCAATCGCATTTTTGGTTTTCCCTACACCATCTTTAAGTGAGTTTTTGCCATCTTTGAGTGCTTTTTTGCCGCTTTTAATCGCGCTTTCGCCTTTTTGCGCGCCTTTTTGGATTTTTGCTTTGCCGTCTTTTACGCCTTTGCTAGTTGCGCTTTTTGCCTTTGCCGTGCCTTTTTCAAGCTTATCTGCGCCTTTTTTAACTTTGTCTTTGCCCTTTTGGACTGCGCCTTTGGCTTTATCCGCGCCTTTTTTGATGGACTTTTTGCCTTTTTGCTCGGCGTTTCCTACGCCCTCGCTAATGGTTTGCCTCGCAGAATCTGCGTCACTTTTCAACGCCTCTTTAATATTACTGCCAAAATCCGCCGCAAACAGCGCACTTCCCGCGATAAAGCTCACTAACATACTGCTAAAAATTTTCATCCTAAATCCTTTCTTTCGCTAAATTTTAAACGCCATTAAACTATTTTTTTGTGAAAAAAATGTGAATTTTTATATAATTGCGCGAATTTTTTTAAAAAAGGGGGCGAAATGAAGGCAGATTCTGCGATTTTTATAGCTGGGCATAAGGGGCTTGTTGGCAGTGCGATTGTGAGAGAATTGCAAAGTCGTGGTTACAAAAATCTCATCACAGCGGACAAAAGCAAGTTAGATTTGCGTGATTTTAGCGCGGTTGAGGCGTTTTTCAAAGCGCAAAATATTGAAATCATCTTTCTTTGTGCGGCAAAAGTGGGCGGGATTCTTGCAAATAGCACATATCGCGCGGATTTTATCTATGAAAATTTGGCGATTCAAAACAATGTCATTTTTAACGCGCATCGATTCGGCGTGAAAAAACTGCTATTTTTGGGCTCATCGTGCATTTATCCGCGTAACGCGCCCCAGCCGATTGGCGAATCTGCCTTGCTTACAAGCGAGTTAGAATACACAAATGAACCCTATGCGATTGCCAAAATCGCGGGGTTGAAGCTCGCCGAATCCTTTGCGCTTCAATATGGTTGCAATTTTATCGCTGTGATGCCGACAAATCTCTATGGCGAAAATGACAATTTTGACTTGCAAAATTCGCACGTCCTCCCCGCGCTAATTCGCAAAATCTTTTTGGCAAAGTGCTTGGAGAGTGGCGAAATAGCGCGAGTAAAGGCGAATCTTGGCGCAGATTATAAAGCAATCTTGCGTGAATATGGCATAAGTGCGGAGCGCGTGAATATTTGGGGCAGTGGCAATGTGCGCCGTGAGTTTCTCCACAGCGAAGATATGGCTAGGGCGTGTGTGTTTTTGATGGAGAGCGTGGATTTTAGCGATTTGGCGCGAGAGTGCGAAAAAAGTGGCAAAGAGATTCGCAATACGCACATAAATATCGGTTCGGGCTCGGATATAAGCATTCGTGATTTGGCAGAGATTATTAAAAAAATCATCGGTTTTAGCGGGGAACTTGCCTTTGACAAAAGCAAACCAGATGGGACAAAGCAAAAATTACTAGATATTTCAAAGCTACAAAATTTAGGATTCGCCCCGCAAATCAGCCTAAAATGTGGGATAAAAGCGGTGTATGAGAGTTATAAAGCGCGAAATTAAAGTAAATTTAATATAATTATGTCTATGAAAAAAGAATATAACTTTTCTAAATCAACGCCAAATCCGTATTTTGAGGCGATTTCTACGCAAAATAGCACAGCAAAAAAAGCGCGAAAAAAGCAGATTTCAATCAATCTAAATGTGGATACGATTGATTATTTTAAAAATATGGCAAACAAGCAGGGCGTGTCTTATCAAACGCTAATGAATATTTTTTTAAATCAATGCGTTTCAAAAAAGTTAGAGATAAAAATTTAAAAAATTATTGCAATATCTAATTTTTTTAGGTAGAATTTCGCTTTTTATTTGAAAATTTCAAATTTTGCGGGAATAGCTCAGTGGTAGAGCGCGACCTTGCCAAGGTCGAGGCCGCGGGTTCGAAACCCGTTTCCCGCTCCAAAATTAAACAAATATCAAATCATCATTTTTTTAAAATGCGAAATCAAAGCTCGGGTGGTGGAATTGGTAGACACAAGGGACTTAAAATCCCTCGGATATTGCATCCGTGCCGGTTCAAGTCCGGCTTCGAGCACCACGATTTTGTGGCGACATAGCCAAGTGGTAAGGCGTGGGCCTGCAAAGCCCTGATTCCCCAGTTCGAATCTGGGTGTCGCCTCCAAAAATTCACTTTTACGCGCTGTTTTTGAGTGTGAATCTTGTGATAATTTGGACGCATTTTAAAGCGCGATAGTGCGGGAGATGGCTGAGTGGTTGAAAGCGGCGGTCTTGAAAACCGTTGAGGGTAACACCTCCGGGGGTTCGAATCCCTCTCTCCCGGCCACGAATGAAACTCCAAAACATTCCAAAGTTTGTAAATCCACATTTAGATTCTGCGTTTTTCCTCTTTTTATCGCAGAATCTGCAATGTTTATGATTTTCGCGCACTAGATTCTGCGTTTTATAAAATTTGCAAAATCTCGCCAAATTTCGCAGAATCTAAAAAGAGATTCTTCGCTCATTTCATTCGCCAAGAATGACAATTTGGAGGGCAATTATGCAAATCAAATAAAAAATGCAGAATCTTAAATAATATAGATTGCCACGAAGTCGCCCAAAGTGCGACTTCTCGCAATGACGAAAAAATGCGCTAGATTCTGCGCTTCGTGTGAGATTCTGCGAATCGCACGAAAATCGCAGAATCTAAAATAAAAAATCCAAATTTCGCAGAATCTGCCACCAAATATAACCCACCCCCTAACCCCCCTCCGCAAGGGAGGGGGAAGTTTGTTTGCAGAATCTCGCCACGAAAAACGCAGAATCTAACTCCAAATTTCGCAGAATCTAACTCCAAATTTTCGCAGAATCTCGTCCCCAAGCGAAATATTATACGGAATATTTTTTGCTACCTTTGCCTTTAAATTCACGAAATTTTTAAAATTCACACGATTTTTTAAATTCACAAAATTTGGAGCGACAAATGCAAATTTCATCAAATTCACTTCACACACGCGCATTTTACACGCAAGAAATCCCGCAGATAAACTCCGCAGATGACGCCAAATTAAAAGAGCAAACGGACGCATTTGAGGCGTTAATCTTAAAATTTATGCTAGATTCTGCGCTAAAAATGGATAATCCGCTCTATCCCAAAGAAGCAGGCAGCGCGATTTATGAGTCAATGTATAAAGATAGCATTGCAAATGCGGTGAGCGGGGACTTTGGATATAGCAACTTGCTTTTTTCGTATTTGAAAGATTTGCAAAAAGGCAAATAGCGCGATGGAGACGCTAGATGAGGTCTTAAAGCAAATCATTAGCGAGTATAGCACGAGCAGCGAGCGAGATTCTGCGCTACGGATTTTGGAGGCGATTATCGAGCAGATAAATATCGCCGAGCGCGAGTATAGCGAGCAAATCGCGATTTATAATCTCATATTAGAGGCGATTCCTACGCCCATTTGGGTGCTAAATGCCGATGGCACTTTTTTTTATCATAACTCGCACGCAAGGGCACTGCACAGCATTTTAGAGATTTGCCCGAGTGATTTTAGCGAATGTGAAGTGCTGTTTGAAAATGAAAACTATTTGATGCACAAAACCACCAAAAACGCCAAAACCATCATCACCGCCACAAATATCACAAATGAAAAGCAAAAAGAGCGACTTGCCTCGATGGGGCAGATTTCCGCGCACCTAGCGCACGAGATACGAAACCCCGTAGGCGCGATAAATCTAATGATTTCAAGTCTGCTAAATGAAAATTTTGACGCCAAAAGCAAACTTTGCTTATTGCAGATGAAACGGGCGATTTGGCAGGTGGAGCGACTAATCCGCGCGACTTTGATGATTAGCAAGGGTGTAAAATCCACAAAGTGCGTGCATTCAAGCGATATAATCCGCCAAAGCGTGGAGGGCGCGATAAAATACATTGATTATGGCAAAAAAATCGACTTTTTTTACGATATTCGCGCAGAATCTATCGTCTGCGATGGCGAACTGCTGAATGTTTTAGTGCAGAATCTAATCTCAAATGCCATCGATGTGATTGAGGATAGCGAAATCGCAGAATCTGGCATTATAAAAGTGGAGTTTTTCGCGCAGGGAGCGCAGATTCTGCGGATTTATGATAATGGCGATGAGGCGAGTGATTTGGCAAATTTATTTATCCCCTTCAAAAGCACAAAAAGCAAGGGAAATGGACTTGGACTAGCACTTTGCAAAGAGATTGCAAATGCGCATAATGGCGAGATTTCATACCACAAAACGCCAAAATATTTTGAAGTAAAATTTGAGTTATAATCTACAAAAATCGCAGAATCTACTCGCAGAATCTAATATTTTTTATCGAAAAATCTTAAAAACATAATGTAATTTTAAGTTTTTGTGCTACAATTTCGCCCATATTTTTTTTAAAATTTCAAATACGAGGTGAATTTAATGAAATCTTTTCTCTTTACAAGCGAATCCGTAACCGAAGGACACCCAGACAAAATGGCTGACCAAATCAGCGATGCAGTGCTAGACTACATAATCGCGCGCGATAAAAGTGCGCGTGTGGCGTGTGAAACGCTACTTAGCAATGGCTTTTGCGTCATCGCTGGCGAGCTAAAGACGAGCATTTACGCGCCTATGCAAGACATCGCGCGCGAAGTAGTGCAAGACATCGGCTACACAGACGCGCTATATGGCTTTGACTACAAGTCCTGCGCGGTGCTAAATGGCATAGGTGAGCAAAGCCCTGACATCAATCAAGGCGTAGATAGAGAAGATGGCGAAATCGGTGCAGGCGACCAAGGGCTTATGTTTGGCTATGCGTGCAGGGAGACGCCTAGCCTTATGCCACTGCCTATTTGGCTCTCTCATCGCTTGACAGAGGGCTTAGCAGCCAAGCGCAAAGACGGCACTTTGCCATTTTTGCGCCCTGATGGCAAATCCCAAGTAACCGTGCGCTATGAAAATGGCGTTCCAAAGGCGATTGATACGATTGTAATCTCTACACAACATAGCCCAGAAACAGCGCAAAGCCACCTAAAAGACGCCGTGATAGCAGAAATCGTCCAAAAAGTCCTACCAAAGGAATATCTAAGCGATAATATCCGCTACTTTGTCAATCCCACAGGCAAATTTGTCATCGGCGGACCGCAGGGTGATGCGGGGCTCACAGGGCGCAAAATCATCGTGGATACTTACGGCGGGAGCTGTCCGCACGGAGGCGGTGCGTTTAGTGGTAAAGACCCTAGCAAAGTCGATAGAAGCGCGGCGTATGCGGCTCGCTATGTGGCGAAAAATCTCGTGGCAAGTGGCGTGTGCGACAAAGCGGTGGTGCAGCTAGCCTACGCTATCGGCGTGGTAGAGCCTGTATCGATTTTGGTAGATACGCAAGGCACGGGCAAAGTGGAAGATTCTGTGCTGACTGAATGCGTGAAAAACACCTTTCGCCTAACGCCAAAAGGCATAATCGAATCGCTTGACTTGCTCCGCCCAATCTATCGCAAAACCGCAGCGTATGGACACTTTGGACGCGAACTAAGCGAATTTAGCTGGGAAAAAACAGACAAAATCGAAGCGATAAGGGATTTTTGTAAGGTTAAGTGATAGGCAGAATCTGATAAATTTGTCATTGCAAGACTTGTTTGCAAGCCCTGCATTTGCGAAGCAAAATCGTGGCAATCTATAATTAGATTCTGCGAATCGCAGAATCTCGCACGAAAATCTCGCAGAATCTCACAATAACGAAATATAACGCAGAATCTAAACTATTTTTTACACATTTTTACGCAAAATATTACAAATCTACACATAATCTTAACTTTTCTTGTAAAATTTTCCATTTTTAAGCAAACTTTAAGGGGGGGGGGCGTAGAGTGTCGCTTTTATAAATTTCACTTCAAAGGATTTTAAAATGGCAAGAAAGAATTTTGGCAAGGTTTTAGTGGCGATTTTGCTTTGTGGTGCGCTATTTTCACAGGCGAATGCAAAAGAGTGGCACACGACAAAAGAGCAAAAAACGGGCGGATTTGTCGGTGCGGAGTTAGGATTTGCGCCGGGGTGGAGCATTGGCGCGGTTGGCGGATATCAATGGTATTTTTTGGATAAACCATATTTTCATTTAGGACTTCGCTTGGTGGGGCATTTGGACTATTCGGGATATGCTTTTGGTGGCGCTAGTGCGCATTTGGTAGGCATTGGCGTTGCGCCACATTTCGTTTGGGACTTTTTGAATATCGATTCGCATACGCTTGGTTGGCATATCGCCCCTGTGGGTGTGAATTTGAACTTTCTTATTGGAAACACTCTTTCATTCTCGCCGGGATATGAGTTTAATTTAGGGTTGCATTATTTTTACGATATCCATCATCAAGTGGATTTCAGCTTCCGCTATGGACTTGGCGGGTGGATAAGCTTGGGATATACTTATAAATTTTAGCGATTTTATCTGCAAATGCGCTAGATTCTGCGATTTTCGTAGAATCTAATGCAAAAAATTCAAATCAAATCTCGCAGAATCCCGCAAGGAACGGCAAGTCGCCCTACCCTTTTAACTGCTCCAATCGCTCTTTTTTTGTGCCGATTTCGGTGATTTGGACGCCAAAGTTGCCATCGATTATCACAACTTCGCCTTTTGCGATGACTTTATCATCGACTAAAATATCAAGCGGGTCGTTTGCAAGTTGATTTAGCTCAATCACGCTACCAATATCCATCGAAATGACATCTTTTAAAAGCATTTTCTTTTGTCCGATTCGCACTCGCACTTGCATTTTGACATCAAGCAGCATTGCGATATTTCGCGATTGCGCACTACCTAAAATCGCAGAATCTCCGCTATTTGCCAAATCTTTTGGCGGTTTTGGGGTAGATTCTGCTTTGCCAAGTATCGCATTTTCAAGCTCGCTATTAAATAAAATCACAAAGTTTGAGTGCAACTGCGCGAGATTGAAGGCAAATTCGCACCCTTTTTCAAATCCGCCAAAACGCATATTGCCTTGCAAAATCTCGGCATTTGTGACTTTAAAATCAAGCGGTGGGAGCGACTTTTGCGCTTTGAGTGCGGTGGAGAGTGCGCTAAAAATATTTGCCACAATCTCTTTTGTCGCGTCCAAATCATCATTTGATACTTGAATATCGCCAATCGCAGAATCTACCATCTCTCCGCCAAGCATTAAGTCCGCTAACGCCACGCACAGCGCATTTGGCGCGATGAAAAGTAGCTTTTGGCTATTTGCTTCAAGGGTGATTTTGGCAAAGGGTGGCGTAATATTTAGCGATGAAATCCCGCCGACTACGCCTTCGCCAATATCCGCCCTGCGCCCTGTGAGCCCTTCAATCGTTGAGATACACTCGCCCTTAATAAGATTCAAAAAATCCGTCATTTTCACACTTCCTCTTCATCTGCGCGGAGATTTTCTACGCGGTGTTTGCGGTTGTTTTCTAACATTTCTAGCACTTCTTTGACTTTGTCTTTTTCGGTTTCTATTATATCTTTTATTTTTATAGTTTTTCTATATCGTTGCAATCCAATTTCTGCGATATATTTGTCTCTCTCATCGATATTTACGATAATGGTATCATCTGCCACGCGGTCTAGGCGAATCGTATCGCCTACTTGCAATTCTAACACTTCCTCCAAACTCAAACGCGCAGAGCCAAGCATTGCCGATACATTGACTAATGCGCCACCGATTAGCACTTGCAATTCTTTGTTGCGGGATTTTTTGGAGTTTGTCTCGCTAAGCATTAAATCTCTGCTTGCAAGGCGTGATAGCACCGATTCAAGCGAAATCACAGGATAGCAAATATTCATCATTCCGCTACTATGCCCGATTGTGATTTCCATAACAACCATAATGACAATTTCATTTTGCGCTACGATTTGAATAACGCTAGGCGAACTCTCTTTTGCATCAACAGCAGGGTAAATCTCTGTAATCGAACTCCACGCTTCTTTTAGATTGCTCATCACATAGCGCAAAATCGTATCAATTAAGCTCAACTCAATGTCGCTAAATTCTCTATTGACTTCATAAGGCTCACCATTGCCACCCAAAAGCCTATCAATCATAGGGAAGGCAATGCTAGGGTTTATCTCCAAAACGCCACTGCCATCTAATGGGCGCATAGAGAAAATATTAAAACTTGTCGGGCTTGGCAAACTCATTAAAAATTCGCCATAAGTCATTTGGTCGACAGAGTGAAGCTGAATCTCCACGATAGAGCGCATAATCGCCGAAATCTGCGAACTAAGATTCCGCGCCATCTTATCGTGAATCCCACGAAACGCACGAAGTTGCTCTTTGCTAACGCGATTTGGGCGTTTAAAGTCATAAAGCGTTACTTGCTTTTTATGTAAAATCTCATTTGTAAAATCCCTCTCATCCTTGCTATCATCCTCCACAACTTCAAGTAGGGCGTCAATTTCCTCTTGGCTTAAAATATCAGCCATCGATATCCCCTAAACGATTGCGGATTTTTTTAATCACTTCTTTGTGGATTTGCGAAATGCGTGAGCTTGTAATATGCAGAATCTCGCTAATCTCGCCCAAAGATAATTCATCAAAATAATACATTTGGATTATCATCTGCTCTCTTTTGCCTAGTGTGCTTAAAATATTTTGGATTATGCCAACTAATTCATCTTTTTGGACATTTTCGACTACATTATCCGCAATTATGGCATTATACTGCTCATCGATTGGGATTACGCTGTAAATATCAGAGGCGATTCGCGCCTCTTTGATTTTTTTGACATCTTCGCCCAAAACTTCGGCTAAATATTCATCGGTGGGCTCTTCTTCATTTTCGTTGAAATATTTGGAGACTTCTTTGTCTATGGATTTGATTAGTTTGCGTGATGAACGAGAGACTATGTCTAATTCGCGTAAATAATCTAACATTGAGCCATAAACGCGCATTTTTGCATAGCCCCAAAAGCTGTCATTTATGGAGCTATCATATCGCCTTGCTAATTTTATCATTTCCTCCGTGCCAATTGATATTAAGTCATTTATGTCAATAGAGCTTGGCAATCGCTCACGCAATCGAAACGCCATCGCGCGGAGTGCAGGCATATATTGAAGCATTAGGAAATCTTGTGAATGTTTTAGCTCGGCGGTGTATTTTTCAATGTTATTTTGCATTTTAATCCTCATTTATCGCGCTTAAATTATGCTTTAAATATTTGCGAATATTTCGTGCTTCACTCTCGCGCCTATCGAATTCATTTGTATAAAAATCCAATCGCGAGTCCAAAATCTTAATGTTGATTTTTTTACTCTCATAATCCGTAAATTTCATATAAAAGCTCACCACCAAAAGCGCGATTAGATAAATCACAATGGTGCAAATCAGCGTCCAAAGGACGATTAGTTCAGGGGCACTAAATTTTATCACCGAAATAATTAACCCGATGAAAAATCCCACCACCACGCTAAAACTAATATAATTATCCGCTTTCAAATCCATCCCTTTTTAGATTTTGCCACTAGATTCTGCGATTGCGCTAGATTCTGCGATTTTACACAAAATTCGCAGAATCGCAGAATCTAAAAATCTCGCTTTTTGGCGCAAATTCGCAGAATCTGCCCACTGCAAGGCGCAAATTCGCAGAATCTCGCTAAAATCGATACAGCAAATTTCGCAAAAATCTACTAAATCTATTTTCATTTAAAAGCATATTTTGTTCCGCTAGATTCTGCGATATGTTTTGCAAAAGATTCTGCGCGATGGTTTGAATACTCGCACTTGGCGGAGACTGCGGGAACACTTTGGCAAAGAGTTTGCGAGCGCGATTGCACTGCGTGATTAAATCGCTTGTTTGAATGCGCCCTAGCATTTCTAACTCCAAATGCGGGATATTCGCCCCCGCCACGCTTTGAATGCGCCCAAAAATATTGTCCGCTTCTTTTAGCGATTTCGCGCTATTTATAATCACAAAAATTTTCTTTTTGTGCTTTGAGGCGACTTTGATTGAGGCGTAAGAATCCGTCATAGACGAAGGGTCGGGCTGCGTTATCACAATCAAATGTTCGCTAATCTCTAAAAATCTCTGCACCCCCTCATTTATCCCCGCGCCCGTATCAAGCAGTAAAAAATCCAAATCATTTAGCACTTCGCTTTGCAAATTCTCCACAATGCTTTCATTGTAATCAAAAATCTCTTCGCCCGTGTGCCCGGGGATTAGCAATAAATTATGCTTGATTTGGATGATGATATCATCTAACTTCGCCCTGCCCTGCAAAACATCAAGCAGATTTTTTTCGACTTTTACACCAAAAATCACATCTAAATTCGCTAACCCAATATCCGCGTCAAAAACGCCGACTTTATATCCCATCTCGCAAAGTGTGTATGCTAAATTCGCGCTGATTGTGGATTTCCCCACGCCACCCTTGCCCGAAGTTATGGCGATAATTTGCAGGCGATTCGCAGAATCTAGCGGAGATTCTGCGATTTTCGTGCGAGATTCTGCGTTTTGCGCTAATAGTCTATCTAATCCTGCTGCTTGATTTTCTATCATCGTATAATCGCGTCACGAGCGGGTTTTTGAAAGCCATTTATTATGCAGTCTGCCAAATAGTCATTTTTCGCCACCATAATATCATCCGGCACACCCTGCCCGAAAGTTAGGTAACTAAGCGGTTTTTTCGTGTCGTAAATGAGCGAAAAAATATTGCCAAAGCCCTTGCTCTCATCTAGCTTCGTCCAAATGATTGTATCGATATTTAGAATGCTAAATGCCCCATAAATATCGCGCAAATCCTCAAACTTCGTATTTGCCGATAGCACCAAATTCACATCAATGCCATATCCATTACTCGCAAAACGGCGCAAAATATCTAACTTTTGCTTGTCATTTTGCGAACTTCCAAGCGTATCAATCAAAATGTAATCGCAGTATTTCAAATCATCCAAACTCCGCTCAAACTCCGCCGTATCGCTTACTTTGTCGATTGACACCTTTAATCTCTTCGCATAAAATGCAAGCTGCTCAAACGCGCCAATGCGATAGCAATCAAGCGTAATCAACCCGACTTTATATTTATGCTTAATGCTGTAATGTGTGGCGAGTTTGGCAATGGTAGTCGTTTTACCCACGCCTGTGGGACCTACGAGCATTACAATGCGCTTTTTTTTCATATCGATATTTTCCGTGCGACAAGGGATGAGTTTGCGAAGCACCTCGCGGAAAAATCGCTTTATTGTGGTGGAGTTTTCCCGCATTGAAAGGGGCATATTTTCTTGTGAGAGCTGCATTAGCTCTTCTAAATGCTCATTTTTCATACCGCTATTTTTGCAAATGCGATAAATCTCTGCAAACTCTTGCGGGACGGCATTTGCATTTGCTCGCACGCCCACATCATTCCAAAACATACTTTGCAAAAGCTTCATTTTGTCATCTAACTTTTCGATGGATGATTTAATGTATTTCAGCTCTTTTAGCTCATTTGCGCTCATTTTGGCAATCATCTCGCGCGTTTTGAAAACGGGATTATACGCAGAATCTGCCTTGTTTTCGGTAGATTCTGCGGTAGATTCTGCGATTTGTCGAGGTTTTAGGGGCGAATTTGGCTGAATAATATTGCTAATTTCCTTTACCGCGCTTGAAATTTTGGCATTTATCTCCATCTCGCGGGCAAGCTTCTCACTGCGCCTTTTTTCTAACTCTTTTTGCGCGATTTTATCAAGGCGATTTTGAATGCTATTTTGCGTAGAATCTGTCGCAGATTCTGCGATTTCCTTTGGTTTTTCATCGACTATGACAATCTCATACAATCCATTTTCCAAAAGCGTCTTTTTTTTCAGCTCACGCGAATTTACGACAATCGCGTCATCGCCGTGCTTTTGCTTGACTAGCTCCATCGCTTCCTTGTAAGTGGGCGCGGTGTAGGTGAAAAGTTGCACATCTTGCATTTAGAACCCTTTGTAATTTGCTTGATAAAATAGCGGGATTAGCACACTAGCGCGATTTTGCCACTGCGTGTGCGGGATATTTAGCTTTGTGCTTCGCATAAAAATATCATTAAAGAAAATTATGTCAATATCAAGTGTGCGCGGGGCGTTTTTAAAGGCGCGAATCCGCCCACGCCCGTAATTTCGCTCCATATAAAAGATAAACGCATAAAACTCCATTAGGCACATACTTGTCGCAAGTAGCATTGTGGCATTGTAAAAAAATGGCTGATTTGCGTAGCCAAAGGGCGGATTTTTGTAAATGGGCGAAGTTTGCAAAATGTGAATTTTTGCGTTTTGCGTGAGTTTGTGAAAAAATGCCCTAAAAGTGCGGAGCGGATTTTTTAGATTCGCCCCAAGTGCGATGATTGTGGTGTTTGGGAGTGTTTTAGCGGGTTTTTTTATTGCGCGATTGGTTTCTGTCTTTGCCATTGTGCTATCGCTTTTTTTTGCCATTCTATCGTTTTCTTTTGTCATTCTGAGCGAAGCGAAGCGAAGCGAAGAATCTCTATGAGATATTTCGCTTCGCTCAATATGACAAATCGAAAATGGATAAAAATTATCGCAAATTAGCTTTGATTCACTCTTTGATTCACTCATAAATCCACCCTAGATTCTGCGATTTGCTCGCTATTTTTTGGCTTCATTTTGCTTTTTTAGTTGCGTGATTTCTGTGATGATTTGCATAACGGAGAGTAGCCCGATATGGTAGCCAAATGGTCCAAATCCAGCGATAACTCCCGCACACATCGCGCCTGTGAGCGATTTTTTGCGAAAATCCTCTCGCGCCAAAATGTTGCTTAAATGCACCTCAACGACAGGAATCCCCACAAGCGCGATTGCATCAGCGATTGCAATAGAAGTGTGCGAATACGCCGCAGGATTGATTAGAATGCCCTCCGCCGTGCCGATACACTCTTGAATCTTATCTACAATCTCGCCCTCAAAATTGCTTTGAAAAAACTCGATTTCAAAGTTATTTTGCTTTGCAAGTGCCTCCATATTGGCGTGAATCTGCTCTAATTTCATATCGCCATAAAGTCGCGGGTCGCGGTGTCCTAGCATATTTAGATTTGGTCCTTGAATGACTACGATTTTCATAAATGTCCTTTTTTGCAAAAAATAATTTGCGATTATAGCGAATTTTCATTTTAAAAAGCGAAATTTGGTGGAAAAATTATACAAAGCCATATTTTTCCGCACCACAAAGCATTTCACAAAATTTTCGCAAAAAATTTTTAAAAATTAACATAAGTTAATGTTTTTTGTAAAAAAATATGGATAGAATTTCGCTTTTATTTTAAAAACGATTATTACAAAGGATTTCAATATGAGACAGAAAAATATATTTTCAATACCGATTTTAAGCGCATTTTGCGCCGTTTATGGCAATTTGATGGCAGATGATTTGGCAAGTCCAAATCAAGTCAAACCTTTGGTGCAATTCTCACCTCCGCCACTTATAACGCCGCAAAACGCGCTTTCATCAAAGCTAGAAAATCAGTTTGATAACTCGCAACGCAATTTTTATCATAGCGTTACAAACACGCTAGATAACGCGATGAATCCATTTCATTTTGCAAGTGGATTTTTTGGACGCTCAAATTACACAAGCCTTTTGGCAAAATTCCGCGATTCGCAAGTCTATGGCAATTTGGTGGCGCATTATTCTTACGCAAATCCCTACACAGATGGCTATGGGGACAAAGTGGATTTTGGATACAAGCGCAAGGGCGCAAGTGTGGTTTTGGGTGCAGTGCCAAATGCGTTTAATGAGCTAAAAGCGACATTTATCTATGATAATATCGCCGATGATAAACAGCCACATTATCAAATGGACCCTGTGGATACCACGCGATTCGTGGGGAAAATCGATTATCGTTTGGGCAAAGATGATTTAAGCAATACGATGAATTTAGGCGCGTTTTATCGCAATGTCTCGCGCAGGGCAAATAACTTTGACTTACGAAAAAATAACGGCACAGCGCGAATGAAAATGGAAGTTGATAGGCATATATTTGATTTTAGCGCGATTTATGATTATAAAGGTGGCGAATCTAGCGTTGATTCAAATGCCAAAGGTGAATCCAAAAGTGGCGAATCCAAATTTTTGCATAATTCATTTGGGTTAATCTACACGCTAGATAGCCACACTGCAAAGCGATTCGCCTCTCAAAATTATGGCGCGTTTAATCACAATGGCTACCGAATCCCAAATGCCTTTGTAAATCAAATTAGCGCGTTTGATACGCTGACTTTGACGCCTGATTCGCTTAATAAAATTGCACTTGGGATTCACTATGATTATAACATTGCGGATTTAAAGGACAAAAATGTCGTAGTCGGCACACAAAATGGCAACAACGGGCAAATCACCGCAAATAATATGTGGTTTGCGCATTATGGTAAGCGTGTGGATGGGTTGATTCAATCCCACGCTGTGAGTGCGAGTTTCAACTATGACATAATGCCAAGCGATTCGCAACTTTACACGATAAATATTTCTACATTAGAGCGAATCCCAAGCAATGATGAGCGATTCGTGGCGGTGAATCCGCCCGGACAAAATGCTCACGCCCAAGCGTGGGTTAGCAATCCATTTCTAAAACCAGAGCGGCGCAATCGAGCGAAATTAAGCGCGGAAATCGCAAGTGATTCATATATCAATTATATGGAATCGCGCTTTGATGAAAATGCCTTTAAATTTGGATTTAGCGTTGTGGCGGATTATGCGAATCGCTTTATAATCTATGATAGATTCACAAATGCTCCCGCTTCGCAAACAGGCTACAATCAGCACATAATTTCGCGCAATGTCGATGCGTTTTTGTTAAGTGCGAATGCAAATTTTGCGTATAATTTTTTGGGACTTTTTGGCATAAAGCTAAATCTTTGGTATGCCTATGGGCAAAATCTAAGCGACAAAAGGGCGTTATATCAGATTCGCCCATTTGAAGCGCAGTTAAATTTTGACTATGAGGATTACGCGCCTTTTGGAAAATACAATATTGGCGCAGGATTTCGTGGCGTGGCAAAGCAAAATAGATATGATACTATTTTAGGCGTTGATACGCCAAAAAGTGGATTTGTCGTGCTTGATTTATACGCTGGATTTAGCATAATGGATAAGCTAGGGATTCGACTTGGCGTAGATAATGTGTTGGATAAGGGATATAGCGAATTTATAAGTGCATCGCACGTGGAATCGCTAAGCCCTACTAGTATTGTAAATGCGCCGGGGCGGACATTTTATATAAGTATCCACGGCAATTTTTAAATTTTTAAATGAAAGGATAAAAAATGACAGCAATAAATAGACGAGAATTTTTGGGTAAAAGCGGAAAATTAGGATTGGCGACAATGGCGAGTTTGGCAATGCCAAATCTTGCATTTGGGGCTGAATCGCTAACGATTTGGGGCGCACCTGCGCTAATTGCATTAAGTCTTGCGGTAGTTACGCACAGAGGCGAAGCGCGAAAGCAAAAAGATTTAAAGCTGAAAATTTGGAATAGCGTAGATGCGCTTCGTGTGGGCTTTGCAAGTGGTGATTGGGTGTTAAGTGCCGCGCCTTCAAATGTCGGCATAAATTTAGCAAATCAAGGCTTTGATGTAAAATTGCTAAATGTGCTAACAAGCGGACTAAACTACATTTTTACACGCGATGAGGGCATAAAAAATCTAAAAGATTTGGAGGGCAAAAAAATCATCGTGCCTTTTAAAAATGACATTCCAGACATCGTGCTAACCGCGCTTTGCAAGAAAATGGGCGTTGATATGAGTAAGATTCATATAACTTACGCGGCAAATCCACCACAAGCAGCGCAACTTTTCATCGCCAAAGATGAATTTGACGCTGTTTTATCCCAAGAGCCACTTGCGTCTGCGCTAACGCTAATGGCAAAGAAAAATGGCATTAGCGTTTATAGGCAGATTTCTATACAAGAGCAGTGGTTTCAAGCATTTGGGTTAAAGATTCCACAAGCGGGGTTGATTGTAAATGGTGCGTTTTATGAAGCAAATAAGGCGTTTTTTGAATCGTTGCATAGCGATTTGCAAAATGCTGTGAAATGGATAGATTCAAACAAAGACAGCGCGGCAAAATTAGGTGCAAAATATCTCCCAGCACCCGAAGCAGCGATAAAACTATCCATTCCTTATGCCAATATGGTTGCACTAAAAGCAAGTGAAGTGGCAGATGATTTGATGAAATTTTATGAAATCATTTTTGAGCTAAATCCGCAGTTTTTGGGCGGAAAAATGCCTGTTAAAAGTTTCTTTTTGTGATTTTTAAACGCATTTTAGATTCGACACACATTGTGTGAATCTATCACATTTTAATGGAGCGAATCTATGATTTTAGAGGACGGAGTAAAATTAAAAAGAGGCATTTTGCCAAATCTAAGTGAGCATTTTTTTGGCGCGTTTAACACGCTTGGGATTATTTGCTTTTTTATGGGTTTGTGGGAGTTTGTAGCGCATTTCACAAATCCTATCATTTTGCCAAGTGCGCTTGAATCTTTGATTCGCGCATATCATTTGATATTTAGCGAAAATAGTGAATTGCTTTTGAGTTTGCAAAGGGCGTTAAGCTCAATCCTTGCGGGATTTTTGTGTGGTGTCATTTTGGGCGCAGTGGCGGCAAATTTCAAAAGTTTCGCGCTTTTTATCAAACCAATCGTAGATATTTTGCAAGGAATCGCGCCCATTGTGTGGGTAGTTTTGGCATTATTTTGGTTTGGCGTGGGGAATTTAAGTGTTGTTTTTACTTGTTTTATCACAATTTTGCCTTTAAGTTTTGGGGCGAGTTTTGTAAGCGTGATGAAGTTAGATTCGCGCCTTAGCGAAGTTTGCAAAGCGTATAATTTTGGTTTATTTAAACGCTTTAAAGTTTTTTATCTGCCTTCAACTATGCCATTTTTACTAAGCAATTTAAGCGTAGTCTTTGCAATGGGGATAAAAATCATCATAATGGCAGAGCTTTTAGGCGCAAGTAATGGTGTAGGTGCAAAAATCAACGATGCGCGAAATTTCCTTGACACCACGCAAATTTTAGCATTTGTTTTGATATTAGTCGCGCTAATTTTGCTCTTTGAATCGCTTGTCATAAAATCGCTAAAAATCACTTTGCTTCCGTGGTTGGAGAAATAATTATGCTGACAATTCAAAATTTGCGCTACCAAATCGCACAAAGCGACATTATTAAGGATTTTAATTTGCATTTGCCAAAGGGCAAAATTTTCACACTTTTTGGCGCAAGTGGCTGTGGCAAATCTACGCTACTTCGTTGTGTGGCTGGGATTTTGGAGAGTGAGAGTGGCATTATAGATTCAGCAAAAAATGCGTTTGTTTTCCAAGAGCATTCATTGTTTGAAAATCTAAACGCACTTGAAAATGTCGCGGTTGTGATGGATTCGCCAGATTATGCGTGGATTTTGGAGCAATTTGCGCTGTTATTTTTAAGCAAAAAAGACGCGCTAAAATATCCAAGCGAATTAAGTGGCGGAATGAGAGCGCGAGTGGCATTTGTCCGTGCTTTGGCATATAATGCGCCTTTATTGTTGCTAGATGAGCCGTTTTCGGGGCTTGATTCGCAGGTAAAAAGGATTTTGATAGAAAAATTGCTTGATAGAGTGCAAAATCACAATCACTCTGCCTTGCTTGTAACCCACGATGCGCTTGAATCTTGCCTTATTAGCGATGAAATTTATTTTTTAAAGCCACGATTTATGGAGGTTGAAAAAGTCATTCATTTGGGCGTAGCGCAGAATTTGCGTAATGAAAATTTTATCAACGAGACATTAAAAACACATTTCAACAATAGGATTTACTTTGAGTAATTTTTTTGCATATCCATTGCGGATTTTTTTCCTAAATAGCGCGGTTTTTGCCATTATCGCAAGTGTGGTTTTGGCATTTAATTTGGGTGATTTTGTGGCGTTGCATAAATTTATATTTTTGCAGAGTTTTTTGGGCGCAGCATTTGCTGGATTTTTGCTAACTGCGCTTCCTATTTGGTGTGAAATAGAAGTCAATAGAAAGCCTTTTAGTATAGTTTCGTTTGTGATTTTGTGGATTGCGTTTTTGGGCTGTGCGTTTATAGATGAATCGCTTGGCTATGCGATAATGAGCGCGTTTTGGTTTGTGCTATTTTTAGTCGCGCTTTGGTGGATTATAAAGGCAAAAAACACGGCGAATCTTATTTTAATATTTGCTCTTTTGGGGCTTTTTGCATTAAGTGTGGTACAAATTTTTATGCGTGAAACGCGATTCACTTATGCGTTTATCCATCTTTGCGCCCTTGCCACGCTAATAGTTAGCTTTCGCGTAAGCCTTGTGCTAGGCAATGAAGCCATAAAATCACTGCCAAATAGCGATTCGCTAATGTTTATCCCAAATGTTGCTTTGAAAAACATCTCTTGCTTTTTGGTTTTCGCGCTAATTATAGCAACTCTATGGGACAAAAGCGCGAATCTAAACGCATTTTTATCGCTTGGCGTGGGATTTAGCCTTATGTCGCGCTTATCACAATGGCATTATCGCATTTTTTTTACTACACATTACACGCTCATACTTTACGCGCTATTTTTAGGATTTAGCGCAAGTTATATCGCGCTTGGCATAGCGTATTTTGCAAATGCTTATATTAGCCCTACTATGCACTTTTTAAATATTTTTGTGATATTGGGATTTGTGCTATTTATTTTCAATGTCGCTTCACTGCGCCATACGGCTAATCAAATCTTTATTTTTTCACTTTTGACGCGCATTAGTTTTGTCGCGCTGTTTTTATCGGCGATTTCGCGTGGGATTTTGATGAATTTTGCAGGGATTTCTTATATCACAATCCCTGCGATTCTTGTGGCGTTTGCCTTTGTGTATTTTATCGCTAAATTTTTAGGCATTTATAAAAACAATGATTTTAAAGCAGATGATTAAAAGCAGATTCAGCAAATTCAAGGGATTCTTAAATCATCGCACGCGATTTTCTAGCCCTTTGATTGCCTTGATTTGAAGTAGATTCTGCGATTCGCAAGAAATTCGCAGAATCTAGCACTTTGGGGGCGATTTCAAAATCCCCATTTCAAAATCCCCCAAAAGTTTATAAGAAATTACTTTGCAACTATTTATTTCGCAACTATTTATTTCGCTACTTGCACCACATCAGGGATAATGCCCGGCAACATAAAGGCGATGATTGCCGTCCAAATGCCGATGATTATGGCAAATGCGACTGAATATTTAAATGTGAATTTAAATAGCTCACTCTCGCGCCCTACAAGCCCCACCGCCGCACACGCAATCGCGATGCTTTGTGGGCTTATCATTTTGCCTACAACGCCACCTACTGAGTTTGCCGCCAAAAATAACGCTTCTTTCACGCCAAGCGCGTTTGCCGTGACTTGTTGCAATGGACCAAAGAGCAAGTTCGCGCTTGTGTCGCTCCCCGTTAAGAAAACGCCAATCCACCCGATAATCGGGCTAAAAAACGCAAACGCACTGCCTGTCTCCGCAAATGCAGTCCCTAGTGTCCCGCTCATACCGCTATTTTTCGCAATAAAGGCAAACGCCACGACAAGCCCGATAGTGATACAAGGAATCGCCATTTCTTTAAGCGTATCGCCAAGTGCCTCTTCTACGATATTTGATTTGATACGCAAAAATACAATCGTAAGCAACGCCGCCACCAAAATCGCAGTCCCCGCTTGAAGCCCGATGAAGCTAATATCAAGCGACAGCCCCATCGCCTTGCCCGTGCTATCTACGATATTATTGCCAATATTTGAAAATACAAGCTGAACCTTGCTGTAATCTAACGCCGCCCCTTTTGCAAACAACGCCTTAAACCACGGCTGCGTCCAAATCACAATGCAGATGATTAGCAAGATAAAAGGCAGCCACGCCTTAAACACCACGCCAATGCTTAATTGCTTATGCGATGAGAAGTCTTTGACATCATCAAGGCGGAATACATTTTTAACCTTCCAAAATTTTAAAAATATCGTGGTGCAGGCAAGTGAAACCACCGCCGAAACGATATCAGGCAGCTCTGCGCCAAGAAAGTTTGAGCTTAAAAACTGCGTAGCGGTAAAGCTAACTGCCGCCACCAAAATCGCAGGGAAAGTCTCTTTCACGCCCTTAATGCCATCCATCAAAAATACGATAAAAAACGGCACAGTTAAGCTCAAAGGCACGAGCATTCGCCCTACCATTGCGGAAACTTCGTGTTGCTCTACGCCTACTAAATTTGCCATCGCAATAATTGGTATCCCAACCGCACCAAACGCCACAGGCGCGGTATTTGCGATTAGACAAAGTCCCGCTGCATAAAGTGGTTTTAGCCCTAGCCCCACTAGCAACGCCGCAGTAATTGCCACAGGTCCGCCAAATCCTATCGCCCCCTCTAAAAACGAGCCAAAGCAAAATCCAATCAAAATCACTTGGATTCTGTGGTCGGGCGTGATTGTCATCACACTTTCTTTTATCACCTCAAAACTGCCACTTTTGATAGACAGCTTGTAAAGGAAAATCGCCGCGATGATAATCCACGCAATAGGCCACATACCATTTGCAAAGCCCTGCACGAAGCTCGCCCCGATTAGCGAAAAAGGCATTTTATACGCAAAAAGTGCCACCAAAGTCGCCACAATCACCGTCATAAATCCAGCGATATAACCCTTCATCTTTAACACAAGTAAGCACAGCAAAAAGCATAAAATAGGGATAAACGCCACCACCGCACTTAAAAAAATATTACCCAATGGGTCAAAATTCTGCACAAAAGTCATAAAAACCTCCAAGTATTTTTTGCCTAAAAAGCACATAATTCTTACTAAATCCAAGTTAAAACACTCTTAATATTTGCCACAATATTTTGCAAATGTG
>NZ_JBSIUQ010000010.1:0-79686 GCF_053654695.1 Helicobacter sp. 23-1044 | reverse complement strand
AGCGTGCAGAAATACGATTCAAATCGCAGAATCTGCAAAAATGCTTCATTTCATTATCGCTGGATTTGCATTTGCGTTTGTGATATTAGAGATGCTTGGGGCAACTTATACGCCACCATTTATTTATTTTAATTTTTAAAGGTTTTAAATGTATTTTAAAAAATATATCGCTACATTTTTTATAACCAGCATTGGCGTGATTATCGCCTATTTTGCGATGCTTGTGTGTGCTGTGAAAATATTTTCGCTTCCCATTCTTGCAAATGCCGAGATTTGGTTGAAAAATACTTACAAAATCAAAGATTACATAAACGCCACGCCCACGCAAAAACGGCGACTTATTATCATTAGCGATTCTAACTCGCTGTTTGGATTTAACTCCGCACTAATTGATGTAAAAACAAAATACAAACCGATAAATTACGCCACGCACGGCGGACTGCCGATAAATTATCACATTGATAAAATTATAGATTCTGCGAAAGATGGAGATATCGTGCTAATGCCACTTGCCTTTGGATATTACACGCGAGGTGCGCCAAAAGATGATTTATGGTATATCCAAAATATGGAAACTTGGGGCGATTATGACAAATACATCGATTTTAAGGGCAGAATCTTATCATATTCGCAGAATCCTCCGCTAAAAGTCGCCAAAACCATCATCAAATATATTTTTTATCGCAAAATTTCGCCAAACATCATAAGCGATATGCAAGATAAATGGGCGAATATCGCACCTTGCGAAGGGAAATTTGAAGGATATAACTATAAAAGTTTAAGCGTTTATGGAGATTTTTGCACGCAGGAAAATAATGGCGATTTTACGATAAAAAGTGATTATGGAATGGCGCAAAGCGTGGAAATTTCGGCGTTTTTTATTGATGAATTTAGGCGATTGCAAAATTTCGCAGAATCTAAAAATATTAAGATTATTTTGACTTACCCTGCCACCGCAGAAAATGAATTATTTAGCGCAAATAATACGCAGATTCTGCGAAATATTAAGGCACTGCAAACTGCGCTAGAATCGCTAAATATTAAGATTTATGGCGATTTTAGAGATTTTATTTTTTCGCAAAAATACTTTTATGATACAAATTATCATCTTAATAAAAATGGCGCAATTTTACGCACGGAAGCGGTTATAAAACTATTGCAGAATTTAGAAAAAAATGGCGAGATTTAGGGTAGATTCTGCGAAATTTGTGAGATTTTCGTGCAAATCGCAGAATCTTGCAATGACGAAATGAAGGCAGATTCTGCGAAATGATTACCAAAGACACAAATTGCCACCCAAAAAAATGTTATTTTGTCGCTACAAATCCGCGATTAAACCCTGCATAATCTTTGTAAAATTCTACGCTTTTATAGCGAGTCAAAAAATCCGCCAAATGCCCTTGATTGTGCCCTATTTCGCAACAAAGATACTCTGAATCTAGCGCAATGATTTGGCGCAGAATCTCATCGCCATTTTTGCCACCAAAAAGCGCGTTTTGTGGTTCGTAAGTCAAATTGCGTGGGATTGCGTAAGATTCTGCGATATATGGCGGATTTGAGATGATAAGCGAATCTTTTGGGTTAAAATTCACGCTTTTTAGCAAGTCGGATTCGACAAGCAAAATGCGCGAATTTAGGGTCGAATCTATCGCTGATTTTAGCGCAATATTTTTTTGTGCGATTTTAAGGGCGGTGGGCGAAATATCCGTTGCGATGATTTGAATGCGCGGATTTAAAAGGCAAAGCATAATGGTAATAATCCCGCTGCCCGTGCCGATTTCATAGATTTTTTGAATATCGTGTGCTTTAATTAACTGCAACGCCTTATCCACCAAAAGCTCACTCTCTGGGCGCGGGATAAGTGCGCCACAATCGATAAAAAATTCTTGTGAATAAAAACTCACTTTTTTTGTGATATATTCTAATGGATAGCCACAATTTAGGCGCGAAATGGCTTCAAAAAGCTGTTTTTGCAAAGTTTCCAAATTTGAGTTTTTAGATTCTGCGCTTCGATAAGAATGACAAATCGCAGAATCTCCGCTAGATTCTGCGATTTTTAGCGCAGAATCTGCCAAAATATCTTGTATTTTTGCTTCGCTATGTGAGTGCAAAAAAACGCGATTTTTGCCTAAAAAATGCGCTAGTAAAGTCTCGCACACCAAGTTCGCTCGTTCGCCTTTATACGCCAAACGCGCGGATTTTAGTAGCGAATCAATCGTCATTCAAAGCGAATCGAGTGTCATTTAATAAAAATAAATATCCACTCTGCGCTCCATCTCTCTGCCTTTTTCATCGCTTCTCTCTCGCAACTGCCCCTCGTTAGAGCTCGCAATCTGCATATTTGGATATTGCTTTTTAATCGCCTTTATCGTCCGCTCGATGCGCTTGTTGATTAAAAAATGATTGTATTTTTTATCGCCCAAATCACATCCATATCCCATCACAAGGGCGACTTTGGCGTCTTTTGCGTTACTTAAAAGCGAGACGGCGAAAGTCTCTTGCTGTTTTTTGCCTAAAAATGAGCTATTTTTATCAAAAAATACCGACACTTTGAATGTGTATCCATCGATGATTTTGCCCGTTTGCAAAAACTGCTCTTGCGCGATTTGGTGCAGGGGCTTTTTGGGCTTGTCTGCTAGGGTTGTGATGGCAGTTAATGCTTTGCCCTCTTGCTTGATATCATCAAATTTTTGAGGTTCTTTTGGGGTAGATTCTGCGATTTTGGGCGTAGATTCTGCGGTAGATTCTGCGATTTTGGGAGTAGAATCTGTGATTTTTGCGGTAGATTCTGCGTTTTTACAGCAATCAGGGACGCCACCACGGCACAGCATAATCGCCACAACAAACAGCACAGCTACAATTACGCCAAACACCAAAAACGGCGTTTTTAGGCACTTTGGATAAAATCCATCGACTTTATTTGGGTTTAAATCATTCATTTTTTGTCCTTTTAGATTTCGCAATTTGGATTCTGCGTTTGCAAATAAAGTGCGAATTTTGCACACTTTTGCCTTAAAATGCAATAAAACTAATATCGCCCTTTTAGCTCCAAATAAAATTGCGCTTCTTTTTTAATCGCTTCGATTTCTTTGGGTTGCAAGGGGCGGACGATTTTGGCGGGATTGCCAGAGATTAGCGACATTGGCGGGTATTTTTTGTTTTTTAGTAGCACACTGCCAGCTGTGATATAGCATTCATCGCCCACTACGGCATTATCAAGCACCACAGAACCCATACCGATAAGGCAATTATTGCCGATTTTGCACGCGTGGAGCGTAACTCTATGCCCGATTGTGCAATCATCGCCCACAATGACGCCAAGCCCATTTGGGAACATCGCATCAGGCTGAATCGTATGAATAATGGCTAAATCCTGAATGTTTGTGCGTTTGCCGATTTTGATAGCGTTTAAATCCCCGCGCAAAACGCTCCCAAACCACACGCTTGAATCTTCATCAATACTCACATCGCCGATAATGCTGACATTATCAAAAATCCGCACACTAGCCTTAATCTGCGGTTTTTTGCCCTCAAATTCTAAAATCATCTTTAAATCCTTTTTGTTGAAATTTGCAAAAGTATAGCAGAATCTTTAAGCAATTTTAGGCTAAAATCGCACTTTTTTTAAACAGAACGCAACTAAATTGCAAGGAAATATCAAAATGCAAAATCCGCTAAATAAACTTCGCACTTTTTCGCAAAATCTCTTGCAAAATCTCTTTTCGCAGAATCTAACGCAAAATTCGCAGAATCTCAATGCAAAAAAACTTGCGTTTTTGGGTGCTGAACTCGCATTTTGGGGATTTGTGGCGTTTATGTTGCTTATTAGCTCTTTTGCTTCTGGGCAATTTATGAAATACGATGATGGCGTAGGGCAGCACCACGACCACCATTTGGCGTTTTTTACTTTTTTAAGCGGAATGGCGGCAAATGGGCATTTAAGCGGAATCGACTTTTATTCGCCACATTCGGTTTTTATCCCCATTGTGGTTGGGATTTTTTTAAAAATCTTTGGCGTTAGTCAAATCACACTTGCGGTATGTGTAGGCGGTGTGGGGATTTTCATCGCCTTTGTTTTTATCTACAAAACGGCGCGATTAGTAATGCCTAATCTTTGGGCGAAATTTGCCATTCTTACAATCCTAATTAGCTTTCAGGGCAATGACCAGCCGTGGTTTAATCATATATTTATGGTTTTTGTAGCAGCGGGAATCTACCTGCTATGCGCATATATCAAAGATAAAAAAGCGTGGCGACTTGTGGCACTTGGATTTGTGTGCTTTTGCTTTCCGTATTTGCGTCAGCAAGGGCTTGTGATTTTGTCTGTGTTTTTTATCATTCCTATCATTCTTTATCATATAAGCGCGATTACAAAAAGGACATACAAAGACATTTTGCGCCTAATGCTTGGCTCGTTTTTAGTCTTTAATGTGGCGTTTTTGGCGTTTGTATTTTTGCGAAATGGCTTTGAAGGATTGGAGATTTTATACTCATCGCTTTTGCCGTTAGTGTCGATGGCGCAACCTATGCAGGGCTATCCTGCGGACTTTGGCTTTATGGCAGCGCATATTTTCAACTACACTAGCAATGATGATACTTGGCACGGACGCATTATGCAAAATATGCGCTATTGGCTAATCGTGCTAATCCCTTGCGTGTATTATGCGTTTCGTCCGCTCATTTTATATTTTAGCAAAGAGGCGATTTTAAATGAGGACACTATCAAATTTATCGCCGCGATTTTAACGCTCTCTACGATGGTCTTTAACTATCCCATTCAAGAGGACGCACGAATGAAAGTGCAGTGTATGGTGGGGATTTGGCTTTTTATTGATGCACTTTATTTAACTATCTACAACAATAAAGCGCGAATCGCTTCGCTTCTGGCAATCGCTGTGATTTTTTTAGGCTTTCATAATCTAAAATTGCGCCAATATGAAAATGCGTTTTCGTGGAATTATTACAATACTTTTTTACGCACCAAGCAAAATCACACGCGAATGCCAAAAAACACACCTTATGCGAATCTAATTTTGCGAAACGCTTATGCTGATGATAAGTTAGATTCGCTTCAAAAATTGCGCGATTATGAGAGTTTGCACCCAAATGCAAAAATTATTTTTGATGGCGAAATCGAAAGCATTGCTTCTAATTTTCCACTTCTTTTTGGCGTGAAAAATGTCGCACTTGCGCATAAATTTCCATATTATTATCAGATTTTTGATAGGGAAGAATTTATGCCCGATATAAATGACAAATTCCGCGCGTTTGTAAGCGCAAATAAGCCTATAATTTTAGGTTGCGTTGATAAATATGGCAAAAAGTTAAGCGTTATGGATAAAGTTAGCGATTACAAAGTGCTAAAAACGCTAGGCAATGGTGATTGCGCGATTTTTGTGTCAAAAGATTCTGCAAAACGAGATTCTGCGAAAGATTCTGCGAAATCCGCAGAATCTAGCAAAAATAAGGGAGTTAAAAAATGATTACTTTTAGTGAAATGCTATTAAAATTACAAGATTTTTGGAAAAATGAGGGCTGTTTGCTTTTGCAACCCTATGACATACCAGCGGGGGCTGGGACATTCCACCCTGCGACACTTTTGCGCTCATTAGATAGTGGTAATTGGGCAGTGGCATATACTGCGCCTTCACGCCGTCCCACAGATGGACGCTACGGGGAAAATCCAAATCGTTTGGGTAGCTACTATCAATTTCAAGTGCTAATCAAACCTAGCCCTCAAAATATACAAGAAATTTATTTGCGAAGTTTGGAAATGCTAGGGATTGACACAAAGGCACACGACATTCGATTCATCGAGGATAATTGGGAATCGCCCACACTAGGCGCGTGGGGGCTTGGCTGGGAAGTGTGGTTAGATGGTATGGAAATCACGCAATTTACATATTTTCAGCAAGTAGGCGGATTGGAATGCCACCCCACGCCTATCGAAATCACCTACGGCGTGGAGCGACTTGCAATGTATATCCAAAACAAACAAAGCGTTTTTGACATAGTTTTTAGCGAAAATAAGGGCAAAATCGTCTCTTATGCGGATGTGCATAAACGCGGTGAATACGAATTTTCAAAGTATCATTTTGAAGTGGCGGACACAAATATGCTATTTTTGCTCTTTGATAAATTTAAGGCAGAGGCAAAGTCGGCTTTGAGCGCGAATCTCCCGCTCCCTGCGTATGATTGCGTGATGTATTGTTCGCATTTTTTTAATGTATTGGACGCACGGGGCGCAATTAGCGTCCCACAAAGGCAGGATTATATCTTGCAAATCCGCGAAATCGCCAAAGAATGCGCGGTAATGTATAAAGAAAATTCGTAGATTCTGCGAAATTATAGAATTTTCGCGCGATTCGCAGAATCTAGCGCAGATTCTGCGATTTGTGTATTTTTTATGATAGATTCTGCGATTTTTATGCAAGATTCTGCACCCACTTCGTCATTGCGAGTCCTTGCGATAGCAAGGCGAAGCAATCTATTTTAAAATTTAAACCGCACACTCGCTCCCATCCCACACACATTTAAATAATTTTCATTTTTTGTATCCCATACGCAATTTACTTCCAACATATTCATACTTATATTTTTACTAAAAATATTCATATTTATTCCAAGTTTTGTAGTTAAATACCAAGAATCAATTCCGTATTTTTTATTATATTGCGAACTAATATCTCTTAAAAATCCACCGCCAAAATACACTCCAAAACCATCTCCATAATACCCTACAATCTCCCCGCCAAGTCTATGAACGGGGATTGTAAAACCCATTTTATTATAAGCCATATTTATAGAAAACGCCCAATCATCGTTGATTGTCCGCAAATAACCCGCATTTATATTTATCGGCACTAAAAACTCAATATTATAACCATCTGCAAAACTGATATTGACATCTGAAAAGCCAATACCTGAGCCAACACCCAAATCAAGCACAAAATAATTCATCCCATCCGCGCTAAAAAATTCCTTGATTTTTTCCCACACGCTAGGACCTTCATCTTGCTTTTTGTTAAAATCATATCCGTAGAAATCATTTGAAAGATTGTCATATTCCACCACTTCCTCTTTGGGTAATTTTTTGCTAATTGGCTTTGTTTTTCTTGCCCATAGTATCTTTCCTGATTTTAGGCTTGTAAGTGTTAGTGAAAATACATATTCCACAATTTCATCATCGCCACTTTTTTTGTTTTTCTGTGATATTTTGCCTGTGAGTCCATAATGTGGTGGGATAAGCTCACCTTCCTCGATAGTCTCGTATGGATTATATTCTTTATCTTCACGCATTTTGCGCGAATCGCGAATAAGTTGCTCAATTTTTGCGTTTTGCCCTGCATTTACGACTTCAAATTTGCCACTTTCATTCAAAAGATTTATAATTTCATTTGCAATCATTTCAATGTCAATATTTTGCTTTGTATTGTTTTCTATACTGCCTATGGCTAGGACTTTTTTAGTTTTTTGTTTTTTAATCGTGGGACTATTTAACAATGACTTTATTAGTTTTTCAGTCATATCGCCAATGTCGTGATTATCTAGCTCAAAGCTCACATAATCGCGCGAATCTACATATTGCGGTTGATTGCTACTACACGCGCAAAAAATAAAGGCAAAAATCAAAATCTGCGCTAGATTTTTATAAAAACTCGCTTTGGGGGGGGGGATTTGTAGTTTTGTGGCATTTTTATTTTTCCTATTTTGCTAAAATTTAAAAGGCAAAATTGTAGCATAAAATTTATACAAATTCGCAAAATCTAATATTTTTTCGCGCAAGATTCTGCGATTTTTATATTTTTTATATCAGATTCTGCGACGCAGAATCTAACATAAAGTTGTCATTTTGAGCGAGTGAAACGAGCGAAAAATCTCTTTTTTTTAGATATTTTAACTTTTTCAAAGTTTTAAGTATAGCAGAAATTAGAGTAGATTCTGCAATTTTTCGTCATTGCGAGGCGCACGAATGAGCGAAGCGAAAAATCTCTTTTTTGTCGGTGCGAATTTAAAATCCCAATCTCTTGCGGATGGCAACCTTAAATCTACCCCCTCCCTTGCGGAGGGGGATTGGGGGGGGGTGGGTTAGATTCTGCGATTTGATTTTACGCAGTCATCAAAAGATTCTGCAAATCAAGATAAATTCGCAAAATCTAATATTTTTTCGCGCAAGATTCTGCGATTCGCAGAATCCTAAAAAGCAAATTTCTATCGTTTTACAGGAAACTTATCGTTTCGAGAATTGTGGGCTTCTACGCGCTTTGCGTTTGCCGTATTTTTTGCGCTCTACCACGCGCGAATCGCGTGTAAGCAAACCATTTGGTTTCAAAATCGCCCTGAAACTAGTATCATACAAATTCAAAGCCTTTGAAATGCCGTGTCGCAGAGCCTCCGCCTGTGCGTTGTATCCGCCACCAAAGGTGATTGCGATAATATCCACGCTTTTTTCTTGCTTTGTAAGCACAAGCGGTTGCATAACTTTCATTTTTATCGCTTCGTGTCCGCCTAGCCACTCATCAAGGCTTTTGCCATTCACACTCAAACGCCCCTTGCCACTTCTAATCCAAACCTTTGCTATCGCGCTTTTTCTTTTGCCTGTCGCATAAATTTTTGACATATTTTAACTCCCTTTTTATTTTTTCTTTGCTGAAACTTGCGCTGTGTGCGGGTGTTCCGCGCCATTATACACTTTTAGCTTTTTAATCATCGCCTTGCCGAGTTTTGTCTTTGGGAGCATTCCGCGCACTGCGAGACGAAATAGCTTTTCAGGGTGCTTTTCTACCATCTCTGCGAGAGTTTTGGACTTTGTGCTTCCAAAATACCCGCTGTGCGTGAAATACTCTTTTGATTCTAACTTCAAACCGCTAAATTTCACCTGCCCCGCGTTAATAATCACCACAAAATCTCCGCAATCAATGTGTGGCGTGTAGATTGGCTTATGCTTACCGCGCAAATAAGTCGCCACCTTCGTAACAAGCCGTCCAAAAACCTCATCTTTGGCATCAAGCACAATCCATTCGCGCTTGATACTGCCATTTTTAGCCATCGTAGTCATATTTAAACCTTTAATTTTGATTTATTAAAAAAAGCGAAATTGTAGTGAATGAAACTTAAATTTTGCTGAATTTAAGCAAAAATTTAGGTTTGGTAAGATTCTGCGAATTTACACAAAATTAGATTCTGCGATTTTGGGGCAAAATTTATGGCAGAATTTGGGGCAAAATTTAGGATAGAATTTATGGCAGTCTGCGAATCGCAGAATCTCGCACAAAAAATCCCCAAATTTTCGCAGAATCTGATTTTGGATTGCTTCGATTCGGCGTTGCCGAATCTTGCAATGACAGAGATATTTCGCTTCGCTCAATATGACACAATCTCGCAGAATCTCGCGCTTACGCCAAAAAACGCTAAAAATCGCTAAAAATCCACCACATAGCGCAAAGTGATTCGATATGGATTTTTCACTTTGTAGCCGGGGCGGGAGGCGAGGGTTTGATTATTATTTCCGCCATTTGCACTGCCTTGAATGATGATATCCGCCCAAGGCGTCGCTTGATAGTCTAATAGCGGAAATTTCGCATTTAGCTCCACGCTATGCCCGATATAATAAATCGGCACACGGCAGGTGCGCTTGCCGTCTTTATATTTATCGCACACACGCTTTTCTACCTGCCGCACTTTTTGGAAAAATGTCACCCTCGCACCCACATTTGCATTGACATTAAAAAAGTGCCGTTTCACATCGGCAAGTCCGATGGGACGCGCGGAATTCACATTATAAACCGCCATATATTGCGCGATTGCCTTTTTATCAAAGCTCGTCCCGCCAAATCCCATTCCGCCAAAAATCCCCACCGCGATAAACTCGCTCTCCCAAAAGTCAATTAGCAAATCCGCATTTAGCGTATAATCCACAAAGCCGATTTTTTGCTCTTTTGAGTTTAGCGAAAGTGGCGTGTAGTGCTGAATGCCTAAATTTCCATAATAGCGAAATCCCACAAAGTCGTTTATAAAATGCTTATACCCTAGCAGAAGTTCCCACGCAAACGCCCACGAGCTAGGATTTTTATTTTGCTGAGAGGGCCATCTTGGCGCACTGTTGTTGTAATTTAATATCGGGTCATTTATGACTTGCGAGTGCGTTATCTCTATCTCGCTTTCCCCCGCGCCAAAGCCCACGCCAAGCATTATATTTGTCGGCTCTTTTGCGAATGCGGGGATTAGAAATGCGATTAGCGTGATTTTAAGCAAAGTTATATATTTCATTTTCCACCCCCTTAAAATGCGAAAATATAGCGCAGTGTGAGTTTGTAGGGATTTTTCACTTCGTATCCCGGACGCTTCCAAAGGCACTTATACTGCCCTGTGAGATTGGCGTCTTTATCCGTGCAATACGCGCCAATCACATCGCCCGGGTCAGTCGGGTGATAAGTTAGCATTGGGAATTTCGCATTAAACTCCACGCTATGCTCTAAATATGAGATTGGCACGCGACAAGTTCGCCGTCCATTTTCCACATCGCCACAGGTTTTTTGTGCGACTTTGCGGATTTTTTGAAAGAAGTTAAAGCGCATTCCTGCGGATAAAGACGCGCTTAGGTGATGATTTTTCGTCTGCCCTATGTTTTTGTATCGCTCATTTGAAAAATTTGGACTTTCCTTGCTCCATCTTTTGCGATAATTATCTAACGCAGGTGAGTCAAAATACGCCCCACCCACGCCAAATCCACCCAAAATCCCAAAGCTCCAAAATTCGCTTGTGTAAAAATTTAAAAGCAAGTCCGCGTTTGCTGTGTATTCGATAATGCCGGCTTTGACATTTCCGCTTGTGAAAATCTCGTGCTTGTAGTGCTGTGCGCCGACATTTGCGTAGTAGCGAAATCCTACCCAATCATTCAACCAATGCTTATACCCCGCCAAAAACTCCCAAGTGACGCCCCAATCCTTGATACTAGAATTATCCACCGGCGTCCAATCTTTCCAAGTGACGCCGATTTTATTATTCGCAGAATCGGGGTAGATTTCATCAATTTGGCTTAATCCCGCGCCCACGCCAAAGCCAAAAATCCAATTTGATGGCTCTTTGGCATCTATCGCATTACTTGTTAAGCCCCCCCCAGCACGAGTATGGCAAAAAGTAATTTTGCGGATTTTATTTTGTTGTGTAATTTATCGCGTGTATCGCATCTTGCAGTCATTTTAAAAGTCCCTTTTTATGAAGTTATCAAAACGGATTATATCATAAAATTAACATTTTATTGACAATGTTAGGATTTTTGATTTTGTGTGATTTTGTGTGATTTTGGCGCAGAATCTCGCGCAGATTCTGCGATTATCCCCCCTCCCTTGCGGAGTTTGAAACCAAAGATTCCCCCCTCCCTTGCGGAGGGGGTTAGGGGGGTGGGTAATTTTGATTTTAGATTCTGCGAATTTATCAAATTTGCGTGCGAGTCGCAGAATCTAATATTTTTCGCAGAATCTAGCGCAGATTCTGCGATTTAACTTTTATAATGCCGCTCTTGAAATTGCAAAATATTGCGCCCTTCGCTATCAATCTCATATTGGGCGTCAAACTGCTTTTTAATGATTTCTTCAAACATTTCGCGCTTACTTGCATCGCCCAAAATCCGCTCCACTAAGCCATATAGCTGAATATCCTGTGTCAAAATATCAAACGCCCTTTGCCTATCTTGGATAAAAAGATTGTTATCCGCCTTATAATCCAAAAGGCGCAAAATCACCCTGTCATAGACTTTTAGCGCGAGATTTTTGGGGGCGATTGTCTCTATCAAATACGCTTTTGTGCGCTCAATCGCCTTATTTTTATCGTTTGGATTTGAGTTGATTAGTGCGGGGAGAAGCGTGAATAATCGCTCGATTTTGCTCCCCAAAGCACGGGTTTGCAGGCGAATGAAAATCCTATCTATGAAGCTGTATTTGTATAAATCAATAAAGTTTAGGTTGAATTTTTTGTCCATTTTGCGCCTTTATTTTAAATGCGTGGATTGTAGCAAAAAATACATTTAGATTCGGCGAATTTGGCGGGTAGATTTGGCGAATCGTGTGAAAAATGCAGAATCTAATTTAAATTGTCATTCTGAGCGAAGCGAAATATCTAAAAAATTGATTAAAATTCTTTGCTCGTTGCACTCGCGCGAGAATGACAATTTTTCTTGGATTGCCACGAAAATGCTACGCATTTTCTCACAATGACAGGTTTTTTTAGATTCTGCGATTCACGCCACTAAAAACGCAAAATCTCTCGCAAAATCTCACAAACTTCGCAAAATCTCTCGCAAAATCTCACAAATTTTGCAGAATCTAATTTCATTTTATTTTTTCGCTATAATTTCGCCTTTGAAAACACAAAAGTAAAAACACAAAAGCGGAGCGAAAAGTGAGAGGATTTAAGATTTTTACGGGCAGTGCGCATCCTGCGTTTGCCAAAGAGTTAGCGAAATATTTGGATATTGCCTTGTCTAGTGCGGAGATAAATCGATTTAGCGATGGTGAAATAAATGTAAAGATTACCGAATCGGTGCGTGGCAAGGACATTTATATCATTCAACCCACCTGCAAACCCACAAATGACAATCTTATGGAGCTTTTGATTATGGTAGATGCCTTTAAGCGCAGTTCTGCAAACAATATCAACGCTGTCATTCCCTATTTTGGCTATGCTAGGCAGGATAGAAAGGCTGCCCCACGCGTCCCTATAAGCGCGAAACTTGTGGCAAATCTACTGCAAAGTGCGGGGGTGAATCGCGTGATTACTATGGATTTGCACGCGGGGCAGATTCAGGGCTTTTTTGACATTCCTGTGGATAATCTCTATGGCTCAATCGTATTTTATGACTATGTGAAGGCAAAAAATCTTAAAAATCCCATAATCGCTTCGCCAGATATTGGCGGAGTGGCGCGAGCAAGGCACTTTGCCGAGCATTTGGGATTGCCACTTGTGATTGTCGATAAAAAGCGCGAGAGGGCAAATGAAAGCGAAGTGATGAATATTATCGGCGATGTGCGGGATAAAAGCGTGATTATGGTTGATGATATTATCGATACGGCGGGGACTATGGTAAAGGCAGCCGATGTATTGAAAAAAAATGGCGCAATAAGCGTGATTGCACTAGGCACACACGCGGTTTTTAGTGGCAATGCGATTGAAAAAATCGAAAATGGCGCGTTAGATGAAGTCGCCGTTTCAAATTCGATACCCTTTGAAAACACTAGCAAAAAAATCAAAGTTTTGTCCGTAGCACCGCTATTTGCAGAAGTTATGCGCCGAATCTATCACAACGAAAGCGTAAATTCGCTGTTTTTGTGAATTTGTGTCAAAGATTTTGTATGAAAGATTTGCGCCAAATCACTTTCATTTTGCCACTTCGCACACAAAAATCATCTCTTTGTGGTTGCTAAACTCTGTCTTGCCCGTGCTAAATGCTTTGAAATCAAATTCGTATTTGTTGGTTGTGCCGTGTGATTGCAGAATCTGTGTGATTTGCCCCTCATTCATTCGTGTGTTGCTTCGTGGATTTGCTATTATAAGTTACAAGCAAGATTTTAGCGCATTTGGCAAGATTTGCTACTAAATCGCTAAATGCTTTTGATATATTGTTCTTCGTATTCAAGGTTTATTTTGTGTAATCCAGCAAATACTTTTATGGAATTTTGTATAGATTTAATACAGGATTCACGCAACATTAGATACAATTTGCAATTAAGTAGCTTTAATGTTGGGTCAATTTTAATCAAAATTAGGGGATTTTATGGGAGCAAAGCAGACAATACAAATCAACATTGGGCGATTGCAGTATCTTTTGGATTTGTTTAGAATAGATAAATATGCTCTATCAAAAGCAATCAATAAAGAAGCTATTGATTTTACAAAACCCATCAATAAAACAACCTTAAAAGCTATAGATTCGATTTTTAATCGTGGATTGGATTTTTACACAAATCCAAATCCCATAAACAAAGCAAATTCAAGCATTTTATTTAGAAAAGAAAATATTAGTGATGATTTAGGCATAGGTGATGTGCAATTTATCACAAGCTGTGAAGAGCAAATGCGCTATATTAGCGGATTAGCAAAACTTAGTGATTTTGCTTTTACACAAAGAAAATTACCAAACTTTTCTTTGCAAGATTCGCCACAAGAAGTGGCTAAAAAAATGCAAATTTTGCTTCCCGCACAAAGCAAAAGCGATAAACAATTCCTTGAATCTTTTATCAAAAACCTTGCAGAACATAATATTTTGGTGTTAGAAAACATAGAAACCCACAACAAAAAATATAAAAGCAAGCTATGTGGATTTTTTATTAAACCAAATATTATAGCCCTAAAAAATCAAGGCAGAAAAAGAGAGATTTTTACCCTAGCTCACGAGCTAGGGCATTATTTACTTAATGATGAAAACATTGATAAAGATATTTTTATCCAAAATCCACAAAATGAGGAAAAATGGTGTAATCAGTTCGCATTTTACTTGCTAATTGGCGAAAAATTAAGCGTATTAGAATCGTTGCAAAAAGATGAAATAAATGTTGAGAATAAAACTATTAAAAATATATCGGCGCAAAAATATATCAGCAGACTTGCGCTATTTTACCATTGTGTCAATAGTGGCAAAATCAAATGGGGCGATTATCATTTGCTTAAAGATGAGCTACTTAAAGAATATAAAGATAAACAACAAGTGCAAAAAGACAAGTTAGACAAAAGCAAAAAAAGTGGCTTTGCTATGCAAACGCCGATAATATCACCCTTACAAAAAGATATTTTTATCAATGCTTTTTTAGAGGGCATAGTTGATGAATACACACTACGAACGCGCTTTAATATAAAAAACAATAATTTAGAGAGTTTTATTTATGGCTAACTATCTTTTTGATACCTGTTCTCTAATTGCGCTTGTAAGGTATTATCTACCTTTTGATAAAAATAATGTGTTGAGAAATTTTATATATAGTGGTTTTAAATCTAAAGAATTTTTAATGTTAAAGCAAGTGCAAAGCGAATGTAAGCAGGTTTCAAATGGTTTGGTATTTAGTGAATTTACGAATCTAAAACATATAAAACCTGTTAATTTTAATGAAGTCATAACCGATAAGTTTCATAGGCTTATTGATAACAATTTCATAGTCTCTCAATCCCAAATAAATAAACTTGAAAGCGGGGAATATGAAATTCAAAAACAAAAATTTATCGAAAGTGCAGATTTTAACCTCATCTATTGTGCTATGGAAAATAACCACACGATTATCACAGAAGAAACACCAATAAACAACGACAATAAACTTTTTAAGAAAATCCCTACTATTTGCCAAATACAAGAAATTAAATGTATATCCATATCACAATTATTACAAACAAGGTTAGATATAAATTTCGCCATTAAATCCACAATGGAGAATATAAATTCACTATGACTGCTATCAAAAACTCACATTTAGTCTCCCTCATTTCCCCTGCGACAAAACAAAATTGGCAAAGACTTGGTGTTTTGCACACTTACAATCTAAATAAGAATATAAAAAACCACACACAAATCACAGCACAAAAGCTCACCACTCGTGCCAATAAAAAACTCTCTGCTAAAAGCATTATCCCCACAGAATATTTTTGCAATACAAAAAATATCCCACAAATTCAACGCATAGTAGAATACATTAGCACAAAAAAATATCCCATTCAAAACGCTATATTCTCACTCGCGCTAAACTTGCTAAAAGCAAAAAATCTACTACATAAACCACATATAAAATCCACGCTACAAGAATATAACTTTACGCATTATGATGACTTGCTAGATTTTGCCTTACCACAAGATGAAGTCGATATTTTAGGGCTTATCTATCAATGTCTTTTATATGAGGGCGAAAAAAATATTATGGGGGCTTACTACACGCCACACGCGATTACAAAGGCAATGACACAAAGCCTAGATTTTAGCAATGGACAGATATTACTAGACCCTGCTTGTGGAAGCGGGGCATTTTTGCTAAGCCTAAAAAATGCAAAACCCACGCAAATTTTTGGCATTGATAATGACCCTATCGCTGTGCTTATCGCTAAAATCAATTTGTTTGTAAAATTTAGCGAGTTAGATTTTAGCCCGCAGATTTATTGCGCGGATTATTTAGAATCTAGCGGGGTTGATAGTTTGTTTGGTAGCGAGATTCACACTATAAATACAATCCAAAAAACACAATTTGATTATATATGCACTAATCCTCCGTGGGGCGTTTGCAAAGCAAACAAAAAATCGTATGCGAGCGATTATGTAGCGCATATCACTTCAGGTGAGCGATTTTCGCTCTTTTTTGTCAAATCTTATGAACATCTAAAACCAAATGGCGTTATGAGATTTTTGCTCCCAAAATCAATGCTAAATGTCAAAACACACAAAGATTTGCGCTCTTTTATTTTGGGCAATGGTGCGTTGCAAGAAATTAGGCATTATGCAAATATTTTTAGTGGCGTTAGCACGGAGTTTGTGAGTGTGGAGCATAAAAAACTGCATAAAATTCTAGAATCTAGAGCAAAATCTCACGCCAACATAAACCCCACAACAAAATGTAAAATCATCAAAAATAACCAAATGCTAGAAGTCCCATTATCCGCATTTTACATAAGCCAAAATCTAAATTTTAGCGCGTTATCACACTAAGATATAGCAATCATTAAAAAAGCAAAAGCACAGGGCAAGTATAGTTTAAGTGCGAGTATATGGGCGTTAGGAATCGTTACGGGGGATAATAAAAACGCCCTGCATAAAGAGCAGATTTTAGGCAGTGAGGCGATTTTCACGGGCAAAGAGATTGTGCCATATCGTTTGCAAAAAGCACAGAATTTTATCATTTATGATAGGGCGAAATTTCAGCAGGTGGCAAAAGATGAAATGTATCGAGCAAGCGAAAAACTTGTGTATAAATTTATCTCAAACAAACTTGTTTTTGCATACAATAATAGCGGGGCGTTGTTTCTAAATAGCGCGAATATCCTTATTCCAAAGATTCCAAATATGTCTATAAAAACCGCGCTTGGCTTTTTAAATTCTGAACTTTTTGCGTATTTGCATACAATAATGTTTGGCGAGATAAAGATTTTGCGAGGGAATTTAGAGCAACTACCTTTTCCACAAATTACGCGCTCCCAAGATAGCAAAATCGCTTCTTTGGTAGGCAAAATCATAGATGGCGACAATGTTTGCGAGATGGAATTGCAAGCTAAAATCTATGAGATTTTTGGAATCACAGACAGGGAGCAAATCTACATTAAAGGCGTGCTAAATGGAAAAACTTGAGCAGGAATTACAGCATAAAATCATAGCGATGAAACGCGCGACAAATGGCGCAATAGATTTTAGCACTACTGCGCTAGATGACTTATACAGCGTGTATCCGTTTAATAAATTTGAGTTTGTTATTAGCCATTTAATCGCAAGCGGGACTATTAGCCTTAATGAATATTTAGACATTAGAAATGCCTATTTAGAGCGCAACAAATATTTATATCTTTTTGAAATTACTGCTCCACGCACCTTTGGTGAATCGTGGGCGCAAAGACATTTAAATGAAATCGTGCCAGAATTAGAGCGTCCTACAAACAAACTTGACCCACATTATAATGGGCAGTATGATTTTTGGCTTGCAGATAAAAATTGTAAAAAAGGTGGCATACGAATCGAAGTCAAAGCTTCTCGTGCAGTAAAGCGAAAAAGTGGCGATTCGCTTATCATTAAAGCCTTATCAAGCGATTCAGTTGAGGGCTTTGATATGAATTTTCAGCAGATTAAACCTGCTTGTTGTGATGTGTTTGTGTGGATTGCGGTGTGGAGGGATAAAATCCGCTATTTTGTGCTTTCAAGCGATGAGGTGGCGAGTAATAAATATTATTCGATGGGACAGCATAGAGGCAATGTAGGTGAGGGGCAGTTGTGGCTAAAAGAGAGCAATATCGCAGAATTTAAAATCTATGAAGTAGGAGTGCGCGAAATTTTGGAAAAAATTAAAGAGAAAGGCGGGAAATAAAGACAAAATAAATTGTTGAGATTCTTATTTGAAAAATCCTAGAATCTCGACAATCCTAAAATCACCCAAACCGCCCCGCGATGTAATCCCTTGTCTTTTTCTCTTTTGCCTCATCGCTAAAAATCACTTTGGTTTTGTTAAACTCCACCACTTCGCCTAGCCAGAAAAACGCCGTTTTATCGCTGATTCGCATTGCTTGTTGCATATTGTGCGTAACGATTATGATAGTGTATTTGGTGCGCAAATCTTTGATAAGCTCTTCGATTTTTAGCGTAGAGATAGGGTCTAGCGCACTTGTAGGCTCGTCCATCAAAATCACTTCGGGATTGATTGCCAACGCCCTTGCAATGCAAAGTCTCTGCTGCTGCCCTCCACTAAGTGATAACGCAGAATCTTGTAGCCTATCTTTTAGCTCATCAAAGAGCGCGACATTTTTTAGGCATTTCTCCACGATTTCATTGAGCTTATTTTTGTCCTTGATTCCGTGCGTTTTGGGACCAAACGCAAGATTTTCATAGATACTCATAGGAAATGGATTTGGCTTTTGAAACACCATTCCCACCTTTTTGCGAAGCAGATTGACATTGTAATTTTTGTAGATATTTTTGTCATTGAGTAAAATCTGCCCTTTGATTTTGCAACCCTCCACAAAGTCATTCATACGATTGAGGCTTTTTAGCAATGTGGATTTGCCACAGCCACTAGGACCGATAAACGCACTAATCTCATTTTCTTGCAACTCCAAATTGATATTTTTCAGCGCGCGAAAATTGCCATAGTAAAGATTCATATCCTTAATTTTAAACGCCACACCCATTTTGTCTCCTTTTGTTTTGGTTTGTCATTGCGAGAAGTCGGCACGACTTCGTGGCAATCTATTCGTTGTCATATTGAGGCTTTGAAAAAGCCGAAATATCTCTAGATTCTAGAATGTGCATAGAGATACTTCGGGTTTTACCATCAATATGAGCCATAGATTGCCACGCTCACACCTTGCGCTCGCTCACAATGACAATGCAATTTCTCTCCCCCTATTTTTGCAGTTTTTTTACTGCCAGATTTGAGAGCAGGTTTATCCCCACCACGATAAAAAGCAAGATTACCGCTGTGGCATAAGACTGCTCTATGTATAGCCCCTCACTTAAAAGCGCGTAGAGATGCACACTTAATGTCCGTCCAGAATCTGCCACTCCCGCCACCTTTGCCACGCTCCCTGAAGTATAAAGCAATGCCGCACTCTCCCCGATAATGCGCCCCACGCCCAAAATCACTCCACTTAAAATCCCGCTTAACGCGCAGGGCAACACCACGACAAAAATCGTCCGCAGTTTGCCCGCACCCAGCGCGAAGCTCCCCTCTTTATACGCGCTTGGGACGGATTTGAGCGATTCTTGTGTGGCGGTCAAAATCAAAGGCAAAATCATCACCGCCAAAGTGAGCGCACCAGAGAGCATACTCACGCCCATTTTGAAGTAGATGACAAAAGCCAAAAATCCAAAAAGCCCATACACAATGCTAGGAATCCCCACTAGCACTTGCGAAGCGAGGTTTATCACGCCCACCACCGCGCTATTTGGCTTGGCGTATTCTTGCAAGAAAATCGCCCCAAAGATTCCAAAAGGGAGCGCGAAAAAGAGCGACAACGCAATCATAAAAAGTGTGTTGATAATCGCAGGTGTCATCGAAGCATTTTCGCTTGAATACTCCCACTCAAAGAGTTCCGCGCTTAAAAACGGAATGCCTTTTAGCAAAATATAGCCCACGATAAGCGCGATTGTGGCGAGTGTAAAGCCCACGCCTATATACATTATCCCGCGCAAAAATAGTGATAAAAAATCCTGCGCCTTTATGGTGGCTATCATCTCTTTGTCGATTTTGTCTCTAAATCCCATTTAATCGCCCCTTTTTTAGATTTTGCTTGTCATTGCGAGAAATGCGACAGCATTTCGTGGCAATCACCCACCCCCTAGCCCCCTCGTGCTAAGGGAGGGGGAATCAAGGAAAAGTCCCTCCCCTTGCGGGAGGGATTTAGGGTGGGGTATTTTTGTTGCGCTTAATGTCGCAAATAAAAACTCTCTAGATTCTAGAATGTGCATTGTAATCCTCCAAAATTTACTTAGATTCACGCCTTACGCCCTTTTCTTTATTGCCAAAAAGCACGCGTTGATTAGCAATATAAACACAAACAGCACCGCACTTGAAGCGATGAGCGCGTCTCTGTGAATCCCACTTGCATAGCCAAGCTCTAGCACGATATTTGTCGTCATCGTCCGCACGCCATCGCTTATGGATTGCGGTATCACGGGTTGATTCCCAGCGATTACGATTACTGCCATAGCCTCACCGATAGCCCGTCCAATGCCTAAAATCACGCTTGCCAAAATCCCGCTTTTAGCATCGCGCAACACCACAAAAAACACCGCCCTCTCCACACTCGCCCCTAGCGCGATTGCGCCCTCAAAGTAGCTTTTACTCACCGCTTCAATGCTACTTTTTGACACCAAAATTATGGTGGGCAAAATCATCATCGCAAGCAACACACTCGCGCTCAAAAGCCCCTTGCCATTTGTCTCAAAGATTTGTGAGAAAAACGGCACAACCACAATAAGCCCAAAAAATCCATACACAATGCTAGGAATCCCAGCCATTAGCTCAACCAAAGGCGTTAAAAAGCGGTTTTGGCGCGAAAAATACGCCAAATACACCGCGCACAAAATCCCAAAAGGCACGCCAAAGGCAATCGCTAAGCCCGTTACGAACACACTCCCCACAATCATAGGGAAAATCCCAAAGACTTCATTTAGCGGTTGCCACACATCGCCTAAGAGAAAGTCGCCAACGCCAATGTGATAAATCGTAGGCACAGCGTTGCCAAACAAAAACGCGCAGATAACAATAACCGCGAGAATACAGACAATCGCGCTAAAACCAAACATCGCGCGCATTATGGATTCTACGCTGCAACACTCACGCGCAAAGATTTTCAGTCTTGGCGCGTTTTGGTGGTGTTTGTGGGCTAAAAATCTTTGCAAGATTTTGCCCTGCTGTTTTAGCGTTTTTTTCTTTTTTGGCATTGTTTTTCCTAGTTTTATGTTTTTGTTATCGTGTCATATTGATGGCTTGTAAGCCTAAAATATCCAAGTCATTGCGAGAAAATCCGTAGGATTTTCGTGGCAATCTATCACTAAAAATCGCAAAAAGCGTTATTTGGCAATTTGTGATTATGGATTGCCACGCGGTTTTTCAATCCGCTCGCAATGACAACACACATTGCCATTTTAAGCGAATGTAAAATACCTCTAGATTCTAGAATCTACTTGCCCAAATCTTCCCATTTGGTGATTTTCCCGCTAAAAATCTCTTTGACTTGTTCCTTGCTTAGGTTAGTGATTTTGCTTTGCGGATTGACTATCACGGCTAGCCCATCGATTGCTAGCACTTCGGCTTTTAGCCCCGTGCTTAGCTCGCTCTCTTTTAGCTCACGGCTTACCATTCCTATGTCTGCGATTCCTTGCAGGACAGAGTTTATCCCTGTGGTAGAATCTGATTGCAAAATCTCAATCTCCACGCTTGGATTTTGCGCTTTATAGGCTTCTTTTAGCTTTTCCATTAGTGGGGTAATCGAGCTTGAGCCAGCCACCACGATTTTACCATTTAGCTTTTTGCTCGCTACTTTTTTGACATCAAGCGGAATGTATCCAGCCTTGCTAATCACCCCAGCATTTGCCTTGCCAAAGTCTAAAAAGTCCCGCACTAACGCAAGTTTATCACCGCTTAAGCCCTTTGTTACGACATTAAATGGGCGCGAAATAGTGTATTTTTTCATCTTAATATTTGCTACACTTGGCTCAACGCCATCGATTTGAATGCCCTTTACCATTGGCTTTAGCGAGCCTAATGAGACATAGCCTATGGCGTTTTTGTCCTTTGCGATGCTTTGAAGCATTACGGCGGTGGAGTTGGTAATCTCTGCTTTTAGTGTCGTGGTATCGACTTTTTTATCGCCCTTTTTCTCAAGCAATCCAAAAATCTCCACAAACGCCCCGCGTGTGCCCGAGCCATCTTCACGCGAGATGACATTGATTTTACCACTTTGCTCCGCTGCCTTGAGGCTATTTAACCCAAAACACATTGCTACTAAGGCGATTAAGCCCACCATTTGCGCGACTTTTGTTAATTTTACAATCGCTTTCATCTTTGCTCCTTTTGTTCTAAGATTTTGCGAAGTTTGCGTAAATGCTAGCAAACGCGATATGTCGCGCTTCGATTGCAATACACAACCAACACGGCGAAATCATAACAACGCAATGTAAGAGCAACACACAGGGTTTTGTAAAATTTTTGTAAATTTTGGTGGCGAATCACAAATCCGATTCGTCATCGCAAGGCGAATCATAGATTCGCACAAAGCAATCCGCGCCCCACCCGTCATCGCAAGGCGCGTGAGTGAAACGAACGCAACGAAGTAATCCATTTTAGCAAATTTTAAATCTTGTAAGAATTGCTTACTTTATGCGAATCAAAAGCAAAATTTATTGATTCGCTTTTGAAACATTGAATCTACTCACATTCAAATCCCACTTGAGAGCTGTGAATCACGCCATAGATTGCTTTGCTTGTGTCTTTTGCATTTGGTGGGATATAGGCGGCGTTATACCATTTGGGATTGGCAGAATCTTTGCCTAGATATACGATTACGCCTTTGTTTGCTTTGTATTTTGCATATTCACAAACATTGCTAGGCATATCATTTTTTTGTATCGCATAGAGAATATTCCCATTTGGCGATTCGCGTAGATTGACATAAGAATCTTTGGACGCATAAGCCAAAATCGCCTCCCCATTCGCACCTAAAACATACAATTCTAATCTATTAGGATATTTGATAAATGTTTTGCCTATGGGTTGTAAATTTTGTATCTCTCCAAAAAATCTCCACTCATCGCCATCGCCTGTGGTAATATCTAATGTTTTTAGCCTCGCACTCACACGCACACCGATGATAGACAAAGGATTTTTACTAGCCAAATCATAAAGTTCTTTTGGTAGTTGATGATTTTTGATACTCATATACGCGCTATATGGGAAAATGTCTGTTTTGCTTGGATATGGCTTGTTTTTGGGAATGAGATTTTGCATATAATAAGGCTCATCAAAAAACAAAATCCACTCTTGATAAAATCCGCTATAATCCGCACTCATAGCATATTGCAAAACGCCTCTAACCTCCAAATCCCCCTCAAGGCGATGATATGTATTTGCACCGTTTTTTTGGCTATCTGTAAAATCCTTTGTGCTTTTTGTCAATACAAGCGGTTTTAGCCCTTTGGGTAATGTAGGACTTTGTCGCAAATCGTTGAAAAACAATGTTTCGCTGTTTATTTGCGTGGTATTTGGACTATAAAGCAATGGTTTAGATTCTATTTCTTCTTGTGATGGCAAGGTTTCTATAAAGGCGTTGCTTGGTGCAAGGCATAATAAGCACAAAACTATTAGTTTTTTCATTTTTCACTGCCTTAATATTTTTTAGATTCGCGTGAATCTTATCTAAAATCGCTTAATTAAATCGCGCTTTTTGTTTGGCAAATTTCTGCTCTCACGCAAAAATTGCACCCAAAGAAATGTAAAATCTTTGTAAAATATCACAATTTAACTATTTTTGCAAGGCAAAATACTGCTAAAATACCAAAATAATTTTGGAGCAAACAATGGTATTTATTTTAGAGGACGACAAAAATATCGCCGAGCTTGTGGCGTATTCGCTAAAAAGTCAGCGCATAGATTCGCGCATTTTTGAGGACGCACAAAGTCTTTATAGTGCGCTAAAAAGCGAGATTCCGCAGGTTTTGGTGTGTGATATTATGCTACCAAATGAAAATGGTTTGAGTGTGATTAAAAAATTGCGCGAAAATCACAGGACAAAAAATATCGCAATCATCATTCTTAGCGCGTTAAACGCAGAGTATGACAAAGTAAGCGGATTAGATTTGGGCGCAGATGATTATCTCACAAAGCCCTTTTCAGCCCTTGAACTAATCGCACGAGTAAAGGCGCAAATGCGCCGAAATCCCGCGCAAAATAGCAATATTTTGCAACATAGTGGGCTTGTCGTGGCAGTGGATTCGCGCCAAATTAGCATTGATGGGGAGCGCGTGGATTTGACGCCAAAGGAATTTGAGCTTTTGGTGCTACTTTTTAGCAATCGCAATCGCGCTTTTAGCAAGGGAGATTTGCTTGAAAACATTTGGGGATATAGCAACACGCGGACACTTGACATTCACATAAGCTCTCTACGCGCCAAATTAGGCAAATATGGCACTTGCATAAAGACGATTCGCTCAGTAGGCTACCGATTTGACGAATCCTAAATTTTTAGGCGAATTTGCGCAAGGCAAAATCTACCGCCCAAAGAGCCTTGCGAGGCGACTTGTGCTTGGGATTTTTTCGCTGATTTTTATCGTGCAAGTGATTAGCATTGCCATAAGCGCGGTATTTTTAAACGAATCGCACAAAGATGAAGCGTTTGCGGATTTAGAAATTTATGCGAATATTTTGGGCGAATCGTTAGGGGATAATCTATCGCAAAATTCGCTTGAAAATGCGCTTGGCGCGGTAGATTCGCATTATCGTATAAGCATTATTGATTTGAGTGGCAAGGTGATTTTTGATAATAAAATAAATATTGCAACGCTAGACAATCACCTGCACCGCGCAGAAGTGCAAAATTTACTACAAGGCAAAAGCCAAAAAGTCGCAAGGCTTTCAGATTCGGAGCTAAAAGAAAATCTCTATTTTACGCGCTTTATTACGCTAAATTTGGGCGCGGATTCGCAGGATTCGCAGCGCGAATCTCTTATTTTGCGCGTTAGCAAGGACAAAGATTCGCTTTTTGCTTATCTCAAAAATTTTACTCCGCTTTTTGCCACGCTGTTAATTTTTAGCGCGATTGTTAGCGTGGCACTTGGCATTTTACTCTCTCGCAAAATCCTAAATCCTATCAAAAATATCGATTTGTCTCACCCCATTCGCACGAATCCTTATGCCGAATTGCATATTTTTATGCAACAAATCTCCAAACAAAAAAAGAAAATCAAAAAGCAATTAAAGCGCATAAAGCAAAACAAAATGAGCTTTGAGCTAATCACAAAAAATATGAACGAAGGCTTTTTGGTGGTGGATTGGGAGGGCAATATCACGCAATGCAATGCAAAGGCGTTGCAAATCCTAAAAACCACGCAAAATAGCAATATTTTTAGCCAAAATCCAAAATTTGGCAATGCCGTGCAAAATAGCATAGATTCGGGCAACGAATCCTTTGAAATCTCGCTAAATGAGTATTTTTGCGCGGGTATTTGTATGCCAATTTTTGTAAAATCCACGCTAAAAGCTATCATCATTTTGCTTTTTGATAAAAGCACACAGCGTGATATTTTGGCATTGCGAAAAGAGTTTAGCGCAAATGTAACCCACGAGCTAAAAACGCCCCTATCTAGCATTCTACTAAGTGCGGAAATGTTAAGCAATAATTTAGTAGCAGAGCGCGATAAAGCCGAATTTATCGCCAAAATCTACGCCGAATCTAAAAGACTTTTGACGCTTATTGAAAAGATTTTGAAAATCTCATTTTTAGAAGAAGTGGCGGTGGAAAAAGAGCGGTTAAATCTATCAAATATCATAAGGCAGATTTTGCCAAATATTGAGCTTTTGGCGCGTGAAAAGGGCATAAAATGCGAGTTTGTGGAGAGCGGGGAGCTTGTGGAGTGCGAAATGGGGGTGCAAGAGATTTTAGGAATCCCTGCGTTGCTTGAAGATATGGTGTATAATTTATGCGAAAATGCGATTAAATATAGCGACAAAAATGGCGAGGTGAAAGTCATTTTGGATTATGAAAATGATAGCGTGATTTTGCGCGTGGTGGATAATGGCATAGGAATCGCGCCAAATGAATGTGAGCGAATCTTTGAGCGATTTTACTGCGTGGATAAGTCCCGCTCTAAAAATTTGGGTGGCAATGGCTTGGGGCTTGCTATTGTGAAGCGAATCGCCAAAATCCACAACGCCAAAATCTCCGTGCATAGTGAGCTAGGCAAGGGAAGTGAGTTTGAGATAAGATTTTTGCCACAAAAATAAATGCGTGAATCTTGCGTGTGGATTTTAGATTCGCGCCTTTTAGATTCGCGTGTTTTGGATTCTTCGCTCACTTTGTTCGCTTAAAAATGACGAAGTGGGTGCGAATCTTAAAATTTTTTGCAAAAATTTTGATTTGCCCCTTGACAGATAGTAACTATCATCTTTTATAATTTCATTTTTAATTTTAAATTTAAAGGAGAAAAATATGAAAAAAGAGATTCATAGCGAACGCAGAGAGTTTGTAAAAGATAGTGCGAAAATCGGCGGTGCGATTGGCATAAGTGCGATTTTGGGGCATTCACTAGCATTTGGCAAAGAAAGTGCAAATCCAAAAGGCGCGAATCCAAAAGGCAAATCCCAAATCATCGGCACAGATGAGGCGATAGCACAGGCAAAAAGCGGAGCGCGAATTGATTCTAAAGGCTACGCAGCTTTTAGCAAGGATTTCACATTTAAGCCATACACCTTCACGCGCCACCCGCTAGGCGAGCGCGACATTTTGATAGAGATTTTATACGCGGGGATTTGCCATAGCGACTTGCATTCAGTCGCTGGCGACCACCACGCGCCTATTTATCCCATAGTGCCCGGGCACGAAATCGCAGGGCGCGTAGTCGCGGTTGGGAGCAAAGTTAGCAAGTTTAAAATCGGCGATTACGCGGGAATCGGCTGTATGGTAAATAGCTGTGGCGAGTGCGAAGCGTGCAAAAGAAGCGAAGAGCAGTTTTGCACCAATGCAAAAACCGTCTTTACTTACAATAGCAAAGATGTCTTTCACGGCGGTGAAAACACCTATGGTGGCTACTCAAACAACTATGTAGTAAGCGAAAAATTTGCCATAAAAGTGCCAAAATCCGCACAGATTGAAAAAGTCGCGCCCCTGCTTTGCGCGGGGATTACGACTTATTCGCCTATAATGTTTAGCAAGGTAAAAAAAGGGCAAAAAGTCGCAGTCGCAGGGGTAGGCGGACTAGGACATTTGGCGGTAAAATATATGGTGGCATTAGGCGCGGAGGTTACGGGATTTGACATAGTAGATAAACGCGAATCCATGCTAAAGCTAGGGGCAAAGCGATTTATCAATGTCAAAAGCAAAGAATTTAGCCAAATCGCAAATGAATTTGACTTTATCATCTCAACTATCCCCTATCACTACGACATAAACGCCTATCAAAAAATGCTAAAAATGTATGGCGAAATGGCAATCGTAGGCTTACCTGCGCCAAAAGATAATCCGCATTTAGACGCAAATGCGATGATTTGGCAGTTTAGGCGCAAGATTTATAGCTCACTTATCGGTGGCATAAAAGAAACGCAAGAAATGCTAGATTTTAGCGTGAAAAATAATATCTACCCGCAGATTGAGCTAATCCCTATCAGCGAGCTAGATAATGCCTACAAAAAAGTCGCAAAAGGCGAGGCGAATTTTCGCTTCGTCATTGATATGCGAAGTTTGAGCTAATCGAAATTTTAAAAAAGGAGAAAAATATGAAAAATTCAGTATTGAAGTTGTGCCTTGTGGCACTTTTTGGCGCAGTGTTTGCATTTGGTGATACAGGAGAAGGGCGACTTTTCCCAAAGAGCGATAAAATCACTCTTAAAAAAGTCAGCTTCAAAAATCAATACGATATGAAAGTCGTAGGCAATCTTTTTGTCCCAAAAAATTTGGATAAAGGCAAAAAGCACCCCGCTATCATCGCAGGACACCCGATGGGCGCGGTAAAAGAGCAAAGTGCTAGTTTGTATGCTTACAAAATGGCGGAGGCAGGATTTATAGCTTTGGCGATTGATTTGTCCTTTTGGGGCGATAGTGCTGGGACGCCACGCAATAGCGTTTTGCCCGATATGTATGCGGAGGATTTTAGTGCGGCGGTGGATTATTTAGGCACACAAAAATTTGTCGATAGAGAAAAAATCGGCGTTATCGGCGTTTGTGGCAGTGGGAGTTTTGCTGTGTCAGCTGCTAAAATCGACCCGCGCATAAAGGCAATCGCCACTATAAGTATGTATGATATGGGCGCGGCGTATCGTAACGGCTTAAACAAAAGCATAAATTTAGAGCAAAGAAAAGCGATGATTGCCGAATCTGCATCAAAACGCTGGGCTGAGTTTGATGGCGCAAAGCGCGAACTTACAGGCGGGACAACGCACGAACTTACAGAAAATACCGATGAGATTCAGCGCGAATTTTATGCGTATTACCGAACGCCACGCGGGGAATTTACGCCAAAAGGCGCAAGTGCGCAAAGCACCACGCACCCGACTTTAAGTTCGGTTAGCAAATTTGCAAATTTCTATCCGTTTAATGATTTGGATTTAATTGCCCCGCGCCCTTTGCTTTTTATCAGTGGCGATAAGGCACATTCACGCGAATTTAGCGAAGACGCGTATAAAAAGGCGAGTGAGCCAAAGGAACTTTTTTGGGTAAAAGGTGCTTCGCACACGGATTTGTATGACAAAGCGGATTTGGTAAAAGACAAACTAATTGGCTTTTTTAATGCGAATTTATAATAAAAAGCGATAAAAGTTTGTCATTTTTGAAGCGTAAATTTAGGATTTAAAATGAATACTTGGCGCAAAAAACTATGGCGAATCTTTAAATATATATTTGGCGTTTTTGCCTTGCTATGCGTGGTTTTGGTGCTTTGGTGGCTAAATATTGAGGGCGTGTTTTTAAGTGATTTAAAAGACACAAAGGCGCGAATCGCAAATTCAGCGCATTTCATAAACGGCGTAGCACAAAATTTCGAGCCAAATAGCGAATCTAACGCAGATGATTCGCAAGATTTGCGCGAATCTGCCAAAAATAAAAAGAAATTTACTAAATTATCTTTGCTTGAAATTTCAAGATGAAAGGTGCGGATATTTACGCGCCTAGCGAGTTGCCTGCGATTTACCCGCGATTGATTTTTTGCTTATCACGCACAATCTCCAAAATCCACAATGCAAAAATCGCCGTGCATAGCGAATTAGGCAAGGGTAGTGAGTTTGAGATAATTTTTGCTAAAATGCGATAAAAATTAGAAAAATTTAAGGGAAGGCGAATGCAAAATTTTACAGATTCTGCGGTGGATTCTGCGCTAGATTCTACAAATCAAAGCAAAAGCGCAGAATCTATTCGCCTTGATATTTTTTTGCATAAAAATGGCTTCACGCAATCGCGCAATCAAAGCGTAGAGCTTATCAAAAATGGCTTTGTGTGCGTAAATGGGCGAGTTATTTTAAAGCCATCATTTTTAGTGCAATCGCAAAATATAGCGCAAAATCTCAAAATCCTTAAAAATGACATTTTTGTAAGCAGAGCGGGAGAGAAATTAGAGTCATTTTTTAAAAATCACAGCCTAAATTTGCAGGGTTTAAATGTCATCGATATTGGTAGCGCAAAGGGTGGATTTGCGCAAGTCGCGCTAAAATATGGCGCAAAAAGCGTGGTTTGCGTTGATGTGGGGAGCAATCAGTTAGATTCGCATTTGCGCCAAAATCCAAAGATTAGATTTTATGAAAACTGCGCGATTGCAGACTTTCGCACGAATCAAACTTATGATTTTGTCCTATGTGATGTGAGTTTCGTTTCTTTGCACCACATTTTGCCCGATATTAAGCGACTTTGTGCGGACAAAGCATTGCTACTTTTTAAGCCACAATTTGAAGTGGGTAAAAATGTCAAACGCAACAAAAAAGGCGTGGTGGTGGATAAAAGCGCGATTTTAGAAACGCTAGAATCTTTTAAAACTACGCTAAAAGCAAATGATTTTAAGGTGATAAGTGCTGAATCTTGCGCGATTAAGGGAAAGGAAGGCAATGAAGAAATTTTCATCTATATCCAAAAATAACAAAATCACAAACATTACAATCGGCAAATTTGATAGCATTCATCTTGCGCACCAGCGGTTAATTTCGGCGTTGGATAAAAATGGCGCGGTGATTATTATCGCGTTTGGGGGCGATTTTGGCGATTCAAAGTCAAAAGGCGCGAATCAAAACGCACAAATTCTCCCGCAGAGCGAGAAAAAACGCTATATTTCAACTCCCATTTATTTTATAAAATTTGACAAAATCAAAAATCTAAGTGGCAAAAAATTTATAAAATTATTACAAAAAAAGCTCCCGCATTTGCGTAAAATAATCGTGGGTGAAGACTTTCGCTTTGGCAAAAATCGCGCATTTTGTGCAAAAGATATTTCTAAAATCTCAAATCTAAAAACTCATATTTTTAAGGAAATGAAAATCGATAAAATCCCTGTGCATTCGCAAAATATCCGCGCATTTTTGGAAAATGGCAAAGTCGCATTTGCAAACAAACTGCTTGGGCGACTTTATAGCATAAAGGGGCGCATTGTGCGTGGGCAAGGGCTTGGCAAAAAAGCGGTAGTGCCTACGATAAATGTGGAAGTATGCGATTATCTGCTCCCGCAAAGTGCCGTGTATGCGAGTAAAACGCGCATATTTGGCAAAATGCACGATTCGATTACTTTTCTTGGCAAACGCACAAGCGCGGATAATAATTTTGCGATTGAGAGCCACATTTTGGGCGATTTTGGGGCGGAATCAAATGTGCTTTTAGGCAAAAAAGCGCGGATTTTTTTTGTGGAAAAAATCCGTGATAATCGCAAGTTTGATTCGCTCCCCGCGCTAAAAGCGCAGATTCAAAAGGATATCAAAAAAGCAAAGACGATTTTAAAATAATTTTGCTATGATTGCGATTTCAATTTCAAAACAAAGGATAAAAAAATGAAAAACTTCAAAACGGGGGGGGGGGGCAGAATCCCTAACTAAAATCGCAGAATGTAGCAACATTTCGCAGAATCTAAATTTGGATTGCCACGATTTGCCTTTGGCAAATCTCGCAATGACCGAAAACAGCGCATTAGATTCTGCAAATCAAACAAAAAACGCAGAATCTACCCAAACTTCCATCAAAGTCATAAACAAAGATTTTGTTCTCACAAATAAGAAACTTCCCACACGGCGTGGCGTTATTTGGCTGGGGCAGACTTGTAATTTAAACTGCTATTTTTGCTACTTTGCTGAAAAAATCGCAGATAAATCTCACCCACAGCATCCATTTTTTACGATAGAAAAAGCAAAGGAAATTTGCAGAATCTTTAAGGATGAGTATGGATTAAATAGTATCGATATTCAGGGCGGAGAACCGACTATTTATCCGCAGATTTTTGAGCTGCTAAAATATTGCAATGAGATTGATTTAAAACCCACTTTGATTACAAATCTCATCGCTTTGGCGAATTTTGAGTATGCTAAAAAGTTCAAAGATGCTGGGATTTATGACTTTTTGGTAAGTTTGCAGGGCATTGGGGAGACTTATAATAAAGTCGTTGGGAAAAATAATGCTTTTGAAAAGCAAATAGCGGCGTTGGAGAATTTAGCGAGGTTGGAAATCCCCATTCGCGTGAATGCCGTGCTTAGCAATGAAATCATTAGCGAGTTGCCACAAATTGTGGATTTGGCGATTAAATATAACGCAAGGGTGGTGAATTTTCTTTCATACAACAATACAGGCGACCAAAAGATTCTGCGTGATAGAGAAAAAATCCCATATTATGACATCATCGCTACAAAACTCGCCCCGCAAATACAGCGATTGGAAAGTCTTAATATTGAGGTGAATGTGCGATTTTTGCCATTTTGCGTGATGGATGAAAAGTATCGTAAAAATATCCAAAATGGTGAGCAGATGATTTATGATATTCACGAGTGGGAGGCGAGTTCCAGACTTTGGATTGATAGAAATAATCAAAGGGAGGCAAAGGCAGAGATTGAGAAGCGAAGGACGATTTATTATCTCTCTCGCTTTAAGATTTCTAAGATTTATCGCTCTAAAAGTTTGAGTGAAAAAATGCGGTGGTTAAGGCGACTAATTATGCCATTTTTGCCACAAGCAAGGCATTATGAGGAAATTTTGCCCTATCAAAAACCCATTTTAAACAAATTGCGATTTTACACGCCAAATGCAAAATTTCGCCCAAAATTAAGCAAAATCGAGCATTTTTACATCGAGCAAAAGGAAGTTATGCGCGATATCGTGCCATCCAAAATCTATCACAAAAAATGCGAAAGTTGCGATTTGAGCGAGATTTGCGATGGATTTTATGTGGATTTTATCGATGAGTTTGGTTCAAATGCGATAAAAGCAATCAAAATAGATTCTGCAAAAAATAGCGTAGATTCTACGAAAAACGATAAAGATTCTGCGAAAAATAGCACGGATTCTGCGAAAAATGCTGCTGGGGGGGGGCGGAAAGTGTTAGATTCTGCGTTTTATACCAAAAATCAATTTAAAGTCATCGAAAAGCAAGAGTGGGATTGGTATTTTAATGAGAGCGAAAGAAAATTTATCGCAGAGCAACTCAATGCAAAATCTAAATAATTCGCAGAATCTTGCAATGACAAAAAAATCGCAGAATCTAAAAAAATCGCAGAATCTCCCCGCTGTTGCGTGCATTGTGACAAATTATAATTATGGAAGATTTCTTTTAGAGTGCATAGATTCTATAAAAAATCAGCATTATCCAAATTTGCAAATTATCGTAGTGGATGATGGAAGTAGCGATAATTCGCTAGATTTATTAGCGCAAATTAGCGAAATTTGCGTGGTAAAAAAGCAAAATGGCGGGCAACTAAGTGCGTTTAATGCTGGATTTAGCGCGGTGAAAGAGGGTTGCGAGATTGTCTTTTTTATCGATAGCGATGATTTGATGAATGCAAATTATATCGCGCGGTGCGTGGAAGCATTCGCCAAAAATCCAAATATTGACTACATTTTTTGTAAAACGCAGAATCTCTACAATGACGGCACAAGGGAAAATTGCCCCGTGCCTTATGAAAGCGACATCGGATTTGGATTATATGCGACTTATTTTGGCAGGGAATATTTTGGCGTTGCAACTTCGTGCATTTGCATAAAGATGCAGATTCTGCGGAAAATTCTGCCACTTGATTTGGAGGATGAGTGGAAAATCCGCGCGGATGATTGCATTATTTATGGGGCGAGTTTGGTTGGGGCGAATATTTATCATTTGGATTTTTATGGCATTTCATACCGCATACACGGGGAAAATAACTATAATGGCAAAAAGTTTGATAGCGCATATTTGTTTAGGCGAGAGATTGCGCTATCAAAACTTTTTGAGATTCTGCGAAGTAAAAATCATATATTTTTCTCGCCAAGTAGTTTGTATTTGGAGTTTATAAACTCGCGCACAGCGCACAAAAAGCGCAAATATATAAAAATCACTTTGCTTTCAAATCTATCGATTTTTCATAAAATGGGGTTGATTTTTAGGATTTTAAAATATTAGATTCTGCGATATAATTGCGATTTTATTTTACGCAAAAGAGCGGTTTTTATGCGAAATTTTATACAAAAATTTTATGCGAAATTTTATGCGAAAGGGTAGGGCAGAGCGGTGAAAGATAGGATTTTTACGCAGGATTTTGGGGCGAAATTTTCATTTAATCGCGAGGTGGCGAGTGTTTTTGATGATATGTTGCCCCGCTCTGTGCCTTACTACAATGACAATATCGCGCTGATTGCGAATCTTTTGGAGGACAAAAAGGCGATTTGTGATTTAGGCTGCTCTACGGGGAATTTGTTGCTTTATTTGGCGCAAAAACTCCCGCAAACCGCGCTTTTTGGCGTGGATAACTCTGCGCCAATGTTAGATATTGCAAGGGCAAAAGCAAGTGCCTATGGCGCAAAAGTGCATTTTATTGAAGCGGATATTTTGGATTTTGATTTTAAAATACCGCAGGGGACGCAATTTGATGCCATTGTTTCAAATTACACAATGCAATTTATCCGCCCACAAAAGCGCGAATCGCTTTGCAAAAAGATTTGCGATTCATTGCAAAAAAATGGGGCGTTTGTGATGAGCGAAAAGCTAGTGTGCGAAAATGCGTGGTTGGATAAAAAGCTAATCGACATTTACCACGCATTTAAGGCGCAAAACGGCTATTCAAAAACGGAGATTAGCAAAAAGCGCGAGGCATTAGAAAATATCCTAATACCTTTTAGCGAAAATGAAAATGTTGCAATGCTGATGGGCGCGGGATTTGTGGCGGTTGAAGCGGTGTTTCGCTTTGGAAATTTTGCGACTTTTATCGCGCTAAAAGGGGATTAAATGGAAGTGGTGGAGTTGCTAAAAGAGCTAATCAAAAGGCAGAGCGTTACGCCAGAAGAGTGCGGAATCTATGAGATTATAAAGGCGGAGTTGGCGGACTTTAAGGCGATTGAATTAGAAAAAAATGGCGTAAAAAATTTGTTTTTGTATAAAGATTTTGGGGTAGATTCTACGAATCAAACAAAAATCACAGAATCTAATAAAAATCAATCGTGCGACAGCACCGAATCTCGCCCGCTTCGTGGTGCAAAAAATCGGATTGAAGGTTGCAGTAGTGCAACCGCCGATTTTTTGCTAGAAGCGGAAAAGCGAGGCACTCCCCCTAAAAGCGAAAAAGCGGCTGCTTTTTGGGAACACAATTTAAATGAAGTCGGGGGGAGCGGGAGCGGGGTGCAGCCCTTTTTGCGGGAAGATTCAAACGAATCAAAGGGGCAAAGTGGCGAAAATATCGCAGATTCTGCGAATCAAAACACAATCACAAAATCTCACAATGACAAAAAAATCCATCTTTGTTTTGCAGGACACATTGATGTTGTGCCATCGGGAGATAATTGGAGTGTGAATCCATTTGAAGCAATTATAAAAAACGGTGTCCTTTACGGCAGAGGGGCGCAGGATATGAAAGGTGGCGTGGCGTGTTTTATATCCGCACTTAAAGCTGTGCGAGAATTTGATGGCATTTTGTCCGTGCTTTTGACTAGCGATGAAGAGGGCGAAGGCATTTTTGGCACAAAAATTATGTTAGATGAATTAAAAAAGCAGGGTTTGCTCCCGCAATTTGCGATAGTTGCCGAGCCTACTTGCGAGAAAAATTTAGGCGATAGCATAAAAATCGGACGGCGTGGCTCAATAAATGGCGTTTTGAAAATTTTTGGCACACAAGGGCACGCCGCTTACCCGCATAAATGCGTAAATCCCGCGCATTTAATCGCGCCTATTTTAGCGCAAATCGCGGGGGTTGATTTGGATAGCGGGGATGAGCATTTCGCGCCTAGCAAAATCGTCCTTACCGACATTCGCGCAGGGATTGAAGCCACAAATGTAACGCCTAGCGACTTAAAGCTAATGTTTAATGTGCGAAATAACCCGCTGACCGACAAAAATGCGATTCAAAACTATATCGAATCGCTCTTAAAAAACGCGGGGATTCAAAGCTATGATTTGATGATTAGTCAAGGCTCTTTTCCTTTTATCGTCAATTCGCAAACGCTGTTAGATTCGCTAATCCCCGCGATAAAAAAGCATACAAATCTAAATCCTCGCCCAAATACAGAGGGCGGGACAAGCGATGCGCGGTATTTTAGTGCGTTTGGCGTGGAGGTGGTGGAGTTTGGGTTGGTGAATGATAGGATTCACGCGGTAGATGAGTGCGTGAAGCTGTGCGATATAGAAATTTTAAAAGATATTTTCATAAGTTTTATAGATGATTTTAATGTGAAAATAAAATCTATGGATTGCCACGATTCTGCTAACGCAGAATCTCGCAATGACAGCGTGGGTGTGGATTGCCACGATTCTGCTAACGCAGAATCTCGCAATGACGGCAACAAATAAAAATAAATGCTCTTTGTCGCTCACAAACCCACAAATATCAGCTCAAATGCCTTTCTTGCCACGCTAAAAAGGCGTTTTGACAATCGCACACTTGGTTTTAGCGGGACGCTTGACCCATTTGCTAGTGGGACGCTTGTGGTGGCTAGTGATAAGCACACGCGACTTTTTAGTCATTTTAATTTAAGTCCAAAAGTCTATATTGCCACGCTTTGGCTAGGCGTTGAATCGCCCACGCTTGATATTGAGCGCGTTTTGCGAGTGAGCGAGATTCGCACCTTTGATTTGGCGCAGATTCACGCGGTGTTTGAATCGCTAAAAGGCAAAATCACTTACACGCCCCCAAAATTTAGCGCGAAAAAAGTAGGCGGGATTCGCGCCTATAAATTGGCTAGGCAAAATGCGGATTTTGCGCTAGATTCGTGTGAAATGGAGATTTTTGATATTGCGCTTTTAAGCTACAATCACCCATTTTTAAACTTCAAAGTTAGCGTTAGCAAGGGCGCGTATATCCGCTCACTAGGCGCAATCATCGCACAAAATTTAGGCACGATTGGCGCACTCTCCGCACTATCGCGAATCAAAGAAGGCGATTTTGTCTTTGAAAATTACAAAATGCTAAATCCACTTGATTTTTTGCCCTATCCAAAATTAGCAATCGATAAGCTAAAAATCCCGCATTTGCGTGATAAAATCTACAATGGCAAAAAAATCCATTTAGATTTACCGCAAAAAAATCAGCGATATATTGCGATTTTTGATGATTTTTTTTCTATAATTCGCATTGATTTTTACGGATATGTAGAATATATTTTAAATAGGATTGATTTATGTTAGTTTTATCAAGGAAGATAGACGAAGAAATAGTAATCGGCGAGGACATCACAATCAAAGTCATATCAGTGCAAAATGGCATTGTAAAGCTTGGATTTGACGCGCCACAGGACAAAGTCATATTGCGAGGCGAGCTAAAAGCCGCAGTTGTGGGAGAAAACTTAAAGGCGTCAAAAGAAGATTCGGCACTAAATTTGCAAAAATTAGGCAAAATTTTGTCAAAAAAATGATATTTTTTGGGGATTAAAAATGGAGATTCGCGCTTATCCAAAGGTAAATATTTGCTTTAAAATTACAAATATTTTGCAAAATGGCTATTGTGAAATCGCTTCAAGATTCGTGCTTGTAGAGAGTGCGAATCTATGCGATACGATAGAGATTCGCAATGCTGATTCGTTTCAAATAGATGGAAATTTTAGTTGCACAATGCAAGAAAATACGATTTTTAAGGCAAAGGAAGCGTTAGGGGAATTTTTAGAAACTTATCCCCGTCATTCTGAGGGCGATAGCCCGAAGAATCTCAAAAAAATGCGCGAATCGCTAGAATTTTTTAGCGTGGAAGTGGATAAAAAAATCCCCGCATTCGCAGGACTTGGCGGAGGCAGTAGCGATGCGGCAAGTTATCTAAAAGCGATAAATGAGATTTTGGAGCTAAATCTATCGCAAAGAGATTTAATGCGAGTTGGCGCGAAAGTGGGCGCAGATGTGAGCTTCTTTTTGTATGATAAAAAAAGCGCGAATGTCTTTGGCATAGGCGATGGAGTGGAATTTTTTAGCGAAGATTCGCTTGAATTTGAATTTATCGTGCCACCGATTCAATGCTCCACAAAGGCGGTTTATGATGAGTTTCGCGCGATGAAAGCGCGTGGTGAAGTGGCGTTTTTCACGCAAGGACGGGAGCTTTTGAAAAAAGATTCGATTAGCTTACTGCGCGAAAATACGATAGATTTTCTAAATGATTTATATGTCCCCGCTTGTAGAATCTACCCAAATTTGCACCAATACGCAAAGGACGGATATTTTTTTAGTGGCAGTGGCTCTAGCTTTTTTAGGATAAAGGATTCATCGCCAAAACTCCGCGAAATTTGGGCATAAAATGAAAATCATCGCAAACAACAAAAAGGCGCATTTTGATTATTTTATCCACCAAACGCTAGAGGCTGGAATCGCGCTCAAAGGTAGCGAAGTCAAAGCCGCACGGCAAAATCGTGTGAATATCAAAGATAGCTTTGTGCGAATCATAAAAGGCGAGGCGTTTTTGTTTGGGGCGCATTTTAGCCACTTGGAGACGACAAATAGCCATTTTAAGCCCGATGAGCGACGCACTCGCAAACTTTTGCTAAAACGCAAGGAAATAAACAAACTTTTTTCGCAAGTCAGCCAAAAAGGATTTAGTATCGTGCCGCTTACGGCGTATTTTAAGCGAAAAAATTTAAAGCTCCAAATCGCGCTAGTTTCAGGCAAAAAGCTCTATGACAAACGCGAATCCCTAAAGCAAAAAACACTCAAAAGAGAAGCCGAAATGGCGATGAAAAAGTGGAAATAAGTGGAAATAAGTGAAATAAAGGCGTAGATTCTGCGAATCGCAGAATCTACGCTAAACTCGTCATTGCGAGGGAGCGAAGCGACCGAAGCAATCCACACATTCCGTCATTGCGAACGAGCGAAGCGAGTGTGGCAATCCAAACTTTAATTTTTTAGATTGCCACGAAGTCGCCCTTAAATGTGCGACTTCTCGCAATGACGAATTTTTTGAGATTTTTCGCTACGCTCAAAATGACAATTTTAAGGCAGATTCTGCGATTCGCAGAATCTACGCCCAAAAAATCAAAACGCCCCCTAAAATCCCCTAAAATGTATAAACATACCTCACAAGTCCTAACATTTGCAAACCATTAACAAAGTCCATTTTTGGCTGAAAAGTCGGCTCAACTGCGTGATTATCATATATCACAAATCGCAGTCCGAGATTACCGCCAATCGTGAAAGATGGCTCACTATCGCAGAGTTCATATCCTCCATAACCTCTCTCGCAGAATTTAGAATATTTATATTTCACCACCCCGCCACCTAAATGCACTCCCAAAAGCAGTCCCACGCGCAAAGTTTGCGATTTGTTAAAGTTAAACATTAAGTCAAAATTACCCGAAAAATTATGCGTGGTGGTGGGAAATACGCGGTTAATAAATAAAATTTGATAGTCCGTATAAAGTCGCAGTCCAAAAATAGGACCAAAAAACCACTTATACCCCAAAAGCACTTCGCCACCCCACTGTGTCTGCCAATCATATTCTTGTTCAGGTCGCCCATTACCATTTGAGCTATAACCACTAAAAACAAGCGACTTGCCTAGCACAAGTCCCCCGCCTATCATAAATCCGCTAGGTTCTACCTCGCCTGGCATATAGTTCTCCCCGCAGTTAAAGCAGTCCTTGCGCTGAATGGGGTTGCGCTTTGCGTGCTCTATTTGCTTTTGCAGCTCTAAAACGCGCAGTTCTTGCTCTAACTCACGGACTTTTTCATCATTTGATTTATCGCTATTTTGCGCTAAAAGTGGCGCAAATGCCAAAAGGCACAATAAGATTATTTTCATCATTTCTCTTATTTGCCCCGCACGCCGATTGTTTGCGAGTTATAAACGCCGATATTAAAAAAGTCGTAGTTTATCGTCTGCACTTGCGTTATCCCCGCCTCTCTAATCGCCTCATCCACCGAGCACCCCTTAAAGCGAATGCCAAATACCCATCGGCAGGTAGATTCTGCGTATTTTGCCTCGTTTGGCTTAACCTCGACATTTGTAGAAAAGGGCGTTACCGCACTCGCACACCCCGCAAAAATCACCGCCATCGCCACCATCGCTAATCTCAAAAATGCTTTCATAATTTGCTCCCTTTAAATTTGAAATAAAATTGCGATGATAATCCCCCCCCCCTTAAAGTTTTCTTAAAAATGATAAATTTTTGAAAAATTATTGTAGATTCTGCGAAAATGTGTAGAATTGTAATGATTTACGGGGGGATTGGATTTTGTGGATTTCGATTTTGTGATTATTTTGCCATTGTGAGCGAACTTCGTTCGCGGAGAATTTCTGTTATTTTTGAGATTTTTCGCTTCGCTCAATCCGTGGGATTTACTAAAGAAACTTCGTTTTGCGAGCGTAGCGAAGCAACCAAATGACAAAAAATCGCACCAGATTCTGCGAATTTGATTTTTGCGGGGATTTTATGAAAAATGTGGGTTTTGGTGTGGGGAGATTCTGCGAATTTACAGAATCTAGCGCATTTTTTGTGCAAATCGCAGAATCTTGCAATGATTTCAAAGGCAGATTCTGCGATTTTGTAAAAATCTATCTTGCCAAATCGCATTTTTCAAAGTTCGCAATTATCAGCGTAATCCTTATTTGCGTAGGTTCTAGCGAGTTATCCCACGAATAGCCTTGTTTGGCAAATGCGTTTTTATTAAGTTGCTTTTGCAACATCTCATTTGCACTTTCTAACTCTTGCGATGGATATTTTTCATTTATAGCGTAGTGCATAATCGCGCCCTTTGCGCCTTTAATATTGCCAAATGATTTTAGTATCTCAATCATCGCATTTAGCGCAGAATCTTTGCCATTTTTCTCGCTAAATCCAATAAATCCAAATCCTTTTATCGTAGCTTCAAAATCCGCTAAATCCAAGTGCAATCCGCCATTATCGATATTTAGGATAGCATCGGCAATGCTTTTTACCGCACACGCAATGCTTTTAGTAGCATTTTTAGCGATGAGTATCGAATCTACCTTGCTTTGTAGCGTTAGCAATGCGTAAATGTCTGCAAATGTGTGATTTGTAATTAGCATAGTAAATGCGCCAAAATCTTTGGCATTTTGTGCGCATAATATCGCATTTTGGGCGTCTGTCGCATTACCCAAATTTGTGATAATCATCACAAAGTGCGAATCGCGCAAATCTTTGATATATGTCGGCGCAACGCTCGCAATAAGTTTAATGCCTGTAACGCTATTTTTAAGTTGCTCGATGATTTCACAGCCACTGCCTATGCCTACTACGGCGATTTTTGGCGTGGTTGTATTTGGTATTATATTCATTTCTATTTCCATTTTTTGTCCTTTTATTTTGAAATGTAAAAAACAATGAAATTTTAACAAATGGGTGTGACATATTTTGTCTTGCGGGAATATGAAATAAAAAAATGTGAAATTTTTGTAAATCTGCGTTACAAAAAGTAGCAAGCGGCAAAGATAAATGCGATTATTTATCGATTTGCTTTTTTTGGATTTGTGTGATTTGGATTGCTGCTTTGATTTATTTGTAGATTCTGCGGAATTTGGCAAATTTTTATTAGATTCTGCGAATCGCAGAATCTAATTGTGGATTGCTTCGTCAGTGCTACGCACTTCCTCGCAATGACGAAAAAATCGCACTAGATTCTGCAATTCGCAGAATCTACACCAAAAAAACGCAGAATCTAAACAAAACCATCGCAGTAATGGCGGTAGTGCTTTGCGCCGTTTTCACGCAAAACTTCGCTCGATGATATTGCATAAAATATGTTCTATCAGCAAATGCACCTCTTGGATTCGCGGGGTTGATGAGCTTGGCACTACGATATTTAAGTCGCAACACCCATTCATCGCGCCTCCGTCTTTTCCGCTCAAACCTATGACTTTGCAACCCTTGCTTTTGGCAGTGGAGATTGCTTTGATGATATTTTGCGAATTGCCACTTGTGGAGATTGCAAGTAGCACATCGCCCTTTTTTGCGATGGCTTCGACTTGGCGTGAGAATATAAACTCAAATCCAAAGTCATTGCCGATTGCGGTGAGCGCGGAGGTATCGGTGGTGAGAGCTACGCACGCAATTCCGTCCCTATCCTCCAAATATCTCCCGCTTAATTCCGCTGCGAAATGTTGCGAATCTGCCGCGCTCCCGCCATTTCCACACGACATAATCTTATTGCCATTTTTTAGCGCAGTTATCATTATCGCACTTGCCTTGTCAATGTCGCCTACTAGCTCTTTTAACGCCATTTGCGCTGTGTCAATATGTGAGAAAAACTCGCCTTGTATCAAATCATTCATTTGTTGCCTCCGTTTTTAATTTTTTTAGATTGCCACGATTCTGCGTTCGCAGAATCTCGCAATGACGAATCTTTTTTAGATTCGCACTACGCATTTTGAATTTTTTCTGCGATTTTGCTTGTGCTTTTGCCTTCTACAAACTCCACCAAGCGCACATCAGGGACGATTTCGCTTCCCACGACTTCTTTGCCTTTATAATCCGCGCCCTTTACCAAAATATCGGGGCGAATCTGCTTTATAAGATTTAGTGGCGTGGATTCATCAAAAATGATGACAAAATCCACGCATTCAAGCTCTTTTAAAATCTGCGCCCTGTCGGATTCGTCATTTATCGGGCGCGAATCGCCTTTTAGCCTCCGCACCGAATCATCTGAATTTAGTCCCACCACCAAAATATCGCCAAAACTCTTTGCCTTGCGCAAATAACTAATATGCCCAAAGTGCAAAATATCAAAGCAACCATTCGTAAATACGATTTTTTTGCCATCTTTTTTCAAATCCGCGATTAGCTTCAAATCATCGACTTCAAAGCAATCACTAATATCCTCCATAACCGCACGAATCTCATTCATATTTGCTTGTGCTGAGCCGATTTTGCCGACAACGACAGCCGCAGCGGCGTTTGCCAACTTCGCGCTTTCATAAATGTCTGCGCAATGACAGATTCCAAAGGCGAGTGTGGCTATCACCGTGTCCCCCGCGCCCGTTACATCATAGACTTCTTTGGCGAGGGTTGGGATTTGCGTCATTTTGTCATCATAAATCGCCATTCCATCTTCGCTCAAAGTGATAATCGAATAGGTTAGATTGTAGTCGTTTTTTAGCTTTTTTAGGGCGCGTAGCAAAGATTCAGGCGAATCTATGCGGATATTTGTGGCAATTTGCGCTTCTTTTTTGTTTGGCGTTAAAAGCGTGGCGTTGGTGTATTTGCTGTAATCATCGCCCTTTGGGTCGCAAAGGATAGGGATTTTTTGCTCATTTGCTAGGGCGATAATTTGCTTTGTAAAATCCACGCCAAGCGCACCTTTACCATAATCCGACAAAATAATCGCGCTAAATTTATGTAGCGAATCTTTGATTTTTTCTAAAATCGCGCTATCAAGCGACATATCCACGCTCTCCCTATCAACGCGCAAAACTTGCTGATTTGAAGCAATAAATCGCGTCTTTTTAATGCTTTGAAAATCGCCTTTTACGCAAAGCAAATCACGATTAATCCCTGATGAATCTAGCAAATCCATAATGACTTTACCATCGCTATCATCACCGATAATCCCGCAAATATGCGCCTCTGCGCCAAGTGCGATGAGATTTAGTGCGACATTAGATGCGCCACCCAAGCGATTGTTTTCACGCGTGATTTTTAGGATTTGCACGGGGGCTTCGGGTGAGATTCGCTCCACGCTTCCCCACACATAGTGGTCTAACATCAAATCGCCGATGATTAAGATTCGCGCCATCAAAGCCCCTTTAACACTTCGACATAATCCGCTATGCCATCTTCAAGCGAATATCTAGGCTCATAAAACAAATCTTTTGTAGTCTCGCTAATATCCGCCTCTGTGTGATTTTGATAAAATGCGTAAGGATTTTTGATATATTCCACTTCAAATTCCCCAAAATGCGCCTTTAAAATCGCCACAATGTCATTAAAACTTCGCGCTTTGCCACTAGCGATATTATAAACCCCGCTTTTTTGCGCTTCCAACGCCTTTATATTTGCCTGAATCACATCTTTGACATAGACAAAATCACGCTTTTGTTCGCCAAACTCAAAAAGGCGCACTTTTTTAAACTGCCGAATCTGCTCTGCAAGCTGCAAAATCATCGAAGCAGTCGTGCCTTTGAAATACTCGCCATTGCCATAGACATTGAAATATCGCAAACCTATGATTTTGACATTGTCATCGCAATCATCGCTATTTTGAGCTTTTTCGATAAGTTCGCGCAATTTTTTATCCATAAGCCATTTTGAGTAACCATAGACATTTTCGGGCGATTCGCCTACGCCTACGACATTTGGCGCGGAGCTATTGCCATAAACTGCCGCACTTGAAGCATAAATCAGCGTTGCATTGTCATTTTTTGCCTTGCGGATAAAATAATCAAAGCTTTCATAGTTTGTTTTTAGCACTAATTCTTGATTTAGGCAAGTCGTGTCCGAAATCGCGCCTTGATGAAAAATGCAGTCAAATTTATAGTCATCTAATCGCCCCAAATCCGCGCTATTTGCCAAGTCGCCTACGATAATCTCCCCCTTAAAATCAAGCAGATTTTTAAAATGCCCCAAACTCGTAGGATTGCCGTTTGCAAAGCACGAATTATCGCGAAATCTATCAAAAATCACAACTTTTGCGCGTGGGTGGTGCTTGTTTAGATATTTTGCCAAATTGCTACCGATAAACCCCGCACCGCCCGTGATTAGAATGACTTTATCGTCCAAATCATCGTAAATATATTTCATTTTGCCCTCCCGATTTAAAGTGGCGCAATTATACTAAAAATTTGCTGAAAATCGCTAACAATATGCCCTGCCTTGCTTTGCTTTGCATTTTTATTTAGCAGAATCTGCGTCTTTATCCCCGCATTTATCGCGCACTCAATGTCGCTTTCATTATCGCCGATAAGATATGACGCGCCCAAATCTATGTCAAAATCACGCATTGCGTTTTCTATCATACCAATTTTTGGTTTGCGACAAAGGCAGTTTTCGCTCGGCAAATGCGGACAATGATAGATTTTATCAAAGCAAAAACCGCATCTTTGGCGCAAATCATTTTGCATAAAATCACTCAAATTCTCAAAATCACGCTCACTGTAAAATCCGCGATTTATGCCCGATTGATTCGTAACGACAAATGCCAAAAATCCGCGCTTCTTTATTACACGAAAAAACTCCACAAACCCGCTCATATACACAAAATCGCTGATTTTATAGACATACTCATTATTCACATTTACCACGCCATCCCTATCGAAAAACACCGCTTTTTGCATAAAAATCCTTTGAAAATAAATGTAGATTCTGCATTTTATCGCAAAATCGCAGAATCTAATAATTTCGCAGAATCGTTTGTGAAACGCAGAATCTAATCGCAGAATCGTTTGTAAAACGCAGAATCTGATTCAAAATTCGCAGAATCTTGCCAGAATCGTCATTGCGAGATTCTGCGATTTACGCAGAATCGTGGCAATCCATACATTTGATTTTAGATTCTGCGAATTTGCATTTGAATCGCAGAATCTAAATGCAAAATCTAACCCAATTTTCGCTGAATCTAAACGCTGAATCGCTAAAATCCCCAAAATCCCCGCCTAGATTCAGCGTTATTTAAACAAAATCCCAAAGCCCTTCATCATCGTCCAAACGCCAAAGATGATGATGAGAAATGCCGAGATTTTTACAAAGATATTTTTAAACTTTGAGATTGCCAAAATCGCGCTAAAACTCCCAAGAAGTAGCATCGGTATCGCACTCGCCACGCCAAAGATTAGCATAATCTCCGCGCCCTTTAAAAGTGCGTGTATCCCGCGCAAATCACTTGCCGCAATCATCGCATTCATCGCGAAAAAATACACAATCCCGCAGGGCAAAAGTCCATTTAAAAATCCCAAAAGATACGCACGAAACGGATTTGCTTGCTTCATAAAAAATCCAAATGCCCTTTTAAAAATCCCAAAACCCCCGATATTTGGCTCTAAAAAATGCAAGATTTTTGGATATATCAAATACCCCGCGCCCAAAAGTCCCATCAAAAATCCCAAAATGATAAAAATCCCACCCCGCGCTGAATCGCTCACTGAAAGCTTCGCCCCCAAATGCGCGCACGCAATGCCGATGATTGTATAAGTGCTAATTCGCCCCGCGTTATAAAGCAAATGCAAAAAAAGTCTCCGCCAAAAACTACTAGGGAGATTCTGCGAAAATGCAAGCACTATCCCGCCACACATACCATAGCAGTGGGAAAACGCCATCCCAAGCGCGATTACAAAAAGCGAGATTGTATCTACATTTTCAAGCAGCATTTGATGATTCACGCAAACCCCCTTAATAAAATCTCAAAATAAATCGCCGATACAGCGCGTAACTCGCCCCAATCCACACCGCCAAAAGCGGCACAATGCCATAAAGCGGCGCATACTCCATCGCAAAATATACAAGCGTATAGTAAATCCCCACACTTGCGAGAATGTAAAGCGATGAAAGATTTTTGCTAAATCGCGGATTTGCAATGCCAAAGAGCGGTAGTAGAAAAATACTCGCAACAGGCATCAGCGCAATTAGCACATATTGCGTGAATCGCTCCGCATTTCGCCGTGAGTCACCGCTAAACGCACTCCCCCAATACGCCATCAAATCATAGCTACGCAGTTTCACTTCATCGATGGCGTTGCGGACTACCATATTTTCAAAGTCGATTTTGCGGATTTTGGCAGATTCTGCGAAGTATGCCACGCCATTTGTTAGATTCATCTCAAATGCGCCATTTGCGCTACTTGCACTGCCATTTTGCGCTAAAATAAAGCTCTCAAATCCAAGCCCTTTATTTGAAAACAGCACCAAATTTTCATAATTGCGATTTTTCGCAGAATCTACAAAAACTAACCAATCGCCAAGCTTTTGTCCAAACTCGCCTGACTTGATATTTACATCGATATTTGCGCGCTTTTCGGCGACAAAGTTTGAATACGCACTCTTTGAAAGCGGGATTATGGCAAGGGAGAAAATTAGCATTGTTAAACTCACAAGTGCGCAAAGCGGGAGAAAAACGCGCACTATTTTATGCGGACTAACGCCAAGCGCGAATAAGACAAGCATTTCATAATCATAGCTCAACTTTGAAAGCGATAAAATCGCAGCGGCAAAAAATGTGATTGAAAGCACGAAAAGAACGCTATTTGGGAGCGAATACAAATATAGCCAAAATAAGTCCGCAAAACTCATCTTAACCACAAAAGTGACCTGCGCGATGGTGATTAGCACGATAATTGATGAGATGAAAAATAGCACGATGAAAAATATAAAAAATAGCCGTCCAAAGGACATCGAAATGTAATTGCGCAAATGATTACGAGTAAAATTCATAGCGCGTAGTCTTTCAAAAATGCTTCGATATATTCATAGCAAAATAGTGCGACTAATAGCCCAGCGTAGAGAAATGGGATAAATGGGATTTTGGCATTTTTGCCAAGTGCCAAAAGCGGGATTATCGAAAATAGCGCACCTAAAAAAATCGCCACAAATGCCACTTTATAGCCTAAAATCCCAGCCATCGTGGCAACGATGATGATATCGCCTTCGCCCAATGCTTCTTTTTTGGCAAAACTTTGAAATGCAAATCGCAAAAGCGTGAAAAATCCAGCGAATGCAAACGCGCTACCGATGACAAAAATAAAATCTTTATGCCAAAAAAGTCCGCCAATAATCGCAAAAATAAATGCGGAGAAATTAAGATTGTCAGGCACTTCGCTAAACCGCCAATCAATCACACTCAACGCCAAAAGTAGCAAAATCGCAATGCCAATGCAAATAGATTCGACACTAAATCCAAATTTTAGGTAGATAAAAAGTGCGAATACGCCTGAAATCGCTTCAATTAGCGGATATTGAATCGCAATTTTTGCCCCGCAAAAGGCGCATTTGCCACGCAAAAAGATAAAGGATAAAAGCGGGATATTGTGATAAAACTTTAATGCGTTGCCACAAGAGACGCAATGTGACGCGGGAAATGCGATAGATTCGCCCTTTGGTAGGCGCAAAATCAGCACATTTAAAAATGAGCCAAAGCAAAGCCCAAAGATTAACGCTGTGATAATTTCAATGCTTTCTAAAAAAATCATTCTTACCCCGCTTTAAGATTCGCAGAATTTGGGGTAGATTCTGCGAATTTGCGTGAGATTTTGTGAATCGCAGAATCTATTTTTTTGAGATTTTTCGCTTCGCTCAATCCGTAGGATTTGCGAGCGTAGCGAGGCAACCAAATGACAAATGAATTAGATTTTGCGATTTGTATTTGTTTCACAGAATCTGCGATAATTTCGTCATTGCGAGAAAATTCGCAAGAATTTTCGTGGCAATCCACATTTAGATTCTGCGATTTCGTGTTAGATTCTGCGTTTTTTGCACGAATCGCAGAATCTAATAAAAATCCGTGCGAAGCACCCTTAATCTCGCCCGCTTCGTGGTGCAAAAAATCGGGAGCAAACGAGCAGTAGTGCGAGTGCCGATTTTTTGCTAGAAGCGGATTAAGCGAGGCTCTCCCCCTAAAAGCGAAAAAGCGGCTGCTTTTTGGGGACACAATTAAATAGTCGGGGGGAGCGGAGCGGGGGTGCAACCCTTTTTGCGAGAAAATAAGGGATTTTAAAGTGAAATTAGGCGACACAAGCGCAGAATCGCAGAATCTAAAAAGAGATACTTCGCTTCGCTCAGTATGACAATTTGTGGATTTTGTAGAATTTACCCACCCCCTTAATCCCCCTCCGCAAGAGAGGGGGAGAATATTTTTGTCATTCTGAGCGAACGAAGTGAGCGAAGAATCTCTGTTTTGAGATATTTCGCTACGCTCAATATGACAATTTGAAGTGCGATTCGCAGAATCTGCGATAATTTCGTCATTGCGAGAAAATTCGCAAGAATTTTTGTGGCAATCCACATTTAGATTCTGCGATTTCACATTAGATTCTGCGTTTAGATTTTGCGTTTTTTGCATTCTCATCGCTCAATATCGCGCTTCACAGGGACAAATTCGCACTCGCCTTTTGTGTCAAGCACATTTAGTCGTCCGTGCCTTTTTATAAAGCGCGTGATGATTTGTGTGCCGTCATTTTGCGTCATCGGCGCAACCAAAATCCCGCCTTCACGCAGTTGCGATGAGACTTTTGGCGCAATCACACTAGGCGAAGCGGAGAACAAAATCCTATCAAAAGGCGCGTATTTTTCCCAGCCATTGTTGCCATCATCGACTTTTGTATTGACATTCATAATGCCAAGTTTTTTAAATCGCACAATCGCCTCTTCGCGCAGTCGCTCGATTCGCTCGATGCTAAACACGCGCCGAAAAAGTTTGCTTAAAATCGCCGCTTGATACCCGCTACCACAGCCGATTTCTAGCACACTATCGCAACTTTTGTCGATTTCTAAAAATTGCGTCATTTTTGCCACAGTGAGCGGGGAGCTGATGAATTGATTTGCGCCGATTGAAATGGCATCGATTCGATAAGCAAGGGGACGCAACGCTTCTGTCATAAAAATATCGCGCGGGATTTGACTCATCGCACTTCGCACATTTGGCGAAATGCTAAATTGTTTTGCGATTGAATCTAACATTCGCTCCAATTCTACGCTCAATCTAACCCCACTTTTATGTATTTTCGCATTTTTGCAACTTCGCTCAAATCCACTTCCGCGCTCACCACATCGCGCTTGTCATTTTTGATGACTACGCCAAAAGGCGAAATAATCGCACTTCCCTTTGCCAGATTCACATTTGTAGCGTCCGCACAAACCACAAACGCTTGATTTGCAATCGCCAAAGCGCGAGTTAGCGTCTCAAAATGCTCTTTGCGCTCTTTGCCCCATTGTGCGGGGACAAAAATCACATCCGCGCCTCTTACCAAATCCCAGATTCGCGGGAATCGCACTTCAAAGCAATTTATCGCAGCGCATTTTATGTTATCGATTTCAAAATCGCAAAATTCGCCCTCTTCCCCCGCTGCAAAGTGATTATGCTCATCGCCAAGTGGAAAAAGTTTGTGCTTTGATTGCTTGTGAATCATAACGCCACGCGAAAAAACTTTGAGATTATTGTAAAATTTGCCTTTATTTTTTTCAATCATCGTGGTAATGATTGTTTTATCACTACTAGCCTCCAAAAGTCGCTCAGTGGCGACTTTGCTAAACTCACTTGCTTCATTCATCTTTTGATAGCAAAATCCGCTAATCGCCACTTCGGGCGTTAAAATGATTGCGCCCTCGCCACAGCCTTTTGAAAGCGATTCGATTCGGCTTAAATTTTCCTCAAATGAAGTGCTGATTTTTATTTGCAGTGCGTAAAATCGCTTCAAAATCGCGCCACTAGATTTTTTAGAAATCATCAAATGTTATGCTCCCTTTGGAATAATTCGTTACTTTTGATTCAAAGAAATTTGTCTTTTGCTCATTGAAACTGCTAAATTGGTCAACCCACTTTATCGGGTGCTTTGCGTTGTATAACTTTGCAAATCCCACACGCTCCAAGCGTTCATCAGCCAAATATTCGATATATTGACGGATAATCTCGCTTGTAAGCCCCAAAATCTGCCCTTGCGTGATATAATCGCCCCAATTAGATTCCAAATCGACCGCTTTTCTAAACATCTCAATAACTTCTTCTTCTAAACTCGGCGTAAATAAATCACTGCGCTCTTTGCGGACAGAATTTATGAGATTTGAAAACAAAAGCAAATGCGTAACTTCATCGCGCTGTATGAAGCGAATCATATTTGCAGACGCTAACATTTTGCCACTTTTTGCAAGCGTGTAGAAAAACGAAAAGCCCGAATAAAAATAAATGCCCTCTAAGATTTGATTTGCAAAAAATGCTTTGAGTAGATTTGTCTCAGTGGGATTTTTCGCCAAATCCATATAAACATCGGCGATATAGTCATTTTTATTGCGTAGCTCTACATCTTTGCGCCACATTTCATAAATCTCATCGGTATTGTCGCTAATTGCTTGCACCATCACATCATAGCTTTGCGAATGCAGTGCCTCTTCATACGCCTGACGCACCAAAATGAGATTTAGCTCGGGGCTTGTAATGTAGGGATTGACATTGTCGATGAGATTGTTTGTTTGAAGCGAATCCATAAATATAAGCTGCGCTAACGCCCTATCGTAGCCTAATTTCTCTTGCTCTGTTAGTCCGCCAACATAGTCGCGCTTATCTTGTGCCATACCCACTTCTTCGGGAAACCAAGTGTTTGCAAGCATAACTTTCCATAGATTATACGCCCATTGATATTTGATTTTGTTTAGGTCAAAAATGCTCGTAGGGTCGCCGTTAAACACCTTGCGTTCATTTACAGATTCGGTAGATTCGGGATTGTAGATTTTCTTTCGTTTTGCGATGATTTCATCCATTTTTAAATCCTTTTTTGAGTTTTCAAAGCATTATATACAAAATTACTTAAAAATATTCTCAAAAATGCGAATCCCAGCCACCCCACGAATGCCTAAATTTTCAAATTGATGAATATTACTCGCATTTATCCCGCCTAGCGCGAAAATTTTGGGCTTTATTTCGCGTGGGATTTTCGCTAAAAACTCAATGCCAAGTGGCGCATTTTTGTTTTCCACCGCAAAAATGGGACTAATGAAAATAAAATCGATTCGCGCTTCGTGTGCGCGGATAATGTCCTTCAAACTATGCGCAGAATAGGATAGAATTTTATATCCCCCCTCCCTTGCGGAGGGGGCTAGGGGGTGGGTAAAATTGCTATTTGAAAATTTCGCGTTACTATTTTTTTGTAAATCAACCCACCCCCTTAATCCCCCTTCGCAAGGGAGGGGGAGAATATTTTTGTCATTCTGAGCAGAGTGCGAAGCACGAATCGAAGCAACCAAATGACAAGATTTTTTAGATTCTGCGTTTAGATTCTGCGATTTTAGTGCTTTTGCCAAATGCAACTCATCGCTTTTTAAGTGAATATGCGTGTGCGTCAAAATCGTAGGCGAATCGGCGTAATTCACAAAAATTTCGACATTTTTTATTTGTTGAAACTCACGCAAAATTTCACTCGGCAATTTTTTATCACGCAGATAAATTTTGGTGATATTATGCGCTTTTAATCGCGTAGGATTCGCCAAAATCGCATTATAATTGCCCTCTGTAATCAAAAATTTTTCTATCAAATGCGCCCCACCTTAAAATCTCGCATCGCTTAGCACTAGCGCAAATAAAACGCGCACGCCGTTGTTCTCCAAGCATTCTCTTGCCTCATCGATACTCGCCCCGCTTGTGATAATATCATCAATTAGCACTGCGCTAATGTCGCCTCTCCCGCTATAAACAAAGCCTTTTTTGTGATTTTGGCGGTATTTTAGGGATTTCCCCGCGTAGTGAATGTCGCCTTTTGCTTTAAGTGCGCCAAAAAGCGGAGTGAAACTTTTGGCAAATTCTTTCACGATGACGCCTGAATGCGAGTAAAATGAGCTCACCCTATCATCGATTCCTATCCCATACACGCCACCAAAATCGGCGTTTGTGCCACTAAAATATGCCCACGCCTTTTTTGCCAAAAATTTGTAGATTCGACTGCCGATTAGGTGATATTTGCTTTTTAGCAAAAATTCGATTGATTGATATTCATAAAAGCTAAAAACGGCGAATCCATCGGCATAAAAGCGTTTTTGCGGGGAGAGTTTGAGTAATGAATCGCAATTTTTGCAGATAATATTAAAGCTAAAATCCTCGCACATTAGGCATTTCATCGCGCTTTTGCCTTAGCGCGATTTGTGCGAATCTAGCGAATCAATTTCAGCGCAAATCATCTCCAAAATCTCATCTTTTGGCAAATCACAGGGGATTTTTAGCGTTTTCACGCCCAAAGATTTGGCACTCTTTATGATTCGCTCTTGCACCGCTAATAAATACGCAATGCCACGCGATTCAATATTGTCATTTTCTTTTTGTGATAGGCGGGAGCGCAAAATCGCCTCATTTGTCTCTAAAATTATGGCTAAATTAGGCACTTTTGCAACCACACGATTGATTTGCAAAGCCAAATCAAAATCAAGCGAATCGCAATACGCCACGCCAGAAATAAGGCTTCTATCGCTAATGACAAGCCGCCTTGCATTTAGATTTGGCGTAATCACGCGCTTTGTGTGGTGCGCCCTATCGGCAAGAAATAGCATAGTTTGCGTGAGATTGCAAATATCGCTATGCAAAGACAAGGTGCGAATCGTATCGCCAAAATCGCCCCCACTAGGCTCTTTTGTAAAAATGGCGTTTTTGTAACGCTTGCGCAAAAGCTCGATTTGGGTGCTTTTGCCTGTGGTATCAATGCCTTCTATTACGACATATTTACCCATTTTGCGCCCCCAAATGCGTGATAAAATCTGCGATAAAATCATTTACTTTTGGTGGGACAAGGTGCGCGATTTTACCATTGTGGCGCAGAATCGAGCGCACCACACTTGAACTTATAAAGGCATTTTGCAAGGACGGCATTAGATAAATCGTCTCCAACGCGGGATTTAGCGAAGCATTCGCATAGCCGATTTGCAGCTCATACTCAAAGTCGCTAACGGCTCGAAGCCCACGAATAAGGATATTGCAGCCCCTCTCACTTGCAAAATCCGCCAAAAGATTATCAAAAGATTCTGCGCTGATGTTTGGCATATTTTGGATTGCGAGATTTACCATCGCTATGCGGTTTTGTGTGCTAAATAGTGGCGATTTATCCGCAGAGTGCGCCACTGCGACTATGACTTTATCAAAAATTTGCGATGAACGGGCGATAATATCCAAATGCCCGTTTGTGATAGGGTCAAAAGTGCCTGGATAAATTGCGATTTTTTGCATTATTGTCCTTTTTTGGATTTGGTAGATTTGCGTGATTTAGGGGTGTGTTTGCGTCCATCAACGCTAGATTCGCCCCAGCGCGGGAAAAGATTATGTGCTACACTGATAGAATCAAGCCATTTTCCGCACACAAAGTCCTCCATTTCGGCGAGATTTTCGCTCCCAGCGTAATATGAGAGCATTGGCGGAGCGATGATTGCGCCCATTTGCGATAGTGAGAGCATATTATGCAACATTATCGCATTTAGTGGCACTTCGCGCGGGGCTAAAAGCAAGGCTTTGCGCTCTTTTAGCGCGACAAGGGCGGCACGAGTGATGAGCGTCTCGCTAATGCCACAGGCGATTTTTGCAAGTGTATTCGCGCTACACGGGATTATCAGCGTTGCGCTAACGCCAAAAGAGCCAGATGATACGGGCGAATCCAAATCGCTGTCGTTTAGAATGGTTAGATTCTGCGAAATGCCTTGAAACATCGCAGAATCTAGCGCATTTTTAGCGATTTTGTCCTCATAGCGCGCCACCATTTTCGCGCCATTGCTAAAAATCACAAAGATTTCTGCGTCACTCGCAAACCGCGCCAAATGCCCTGCGAAGCGGATGCCAAGCCGAATGCCACTCGCCCCCGTGATGCCTACTACGAATTTTTGTTTATTTTGCATTTTGCGTCCAAAAGTTAAATTTTTGCGCGAAATTGTAGCGTAAAAATGCGGTAAATGATTATTTTGGGTTTTTATTGCGAGATTCTGCGTTTTTAGTGCGAATCGCAGAATCTTACACAAAAATCGCAGAATCTAATCAAAAAATTACATAAAATCGCAGAATCTGCGACATTTTAAGCACCGCTACATTTTGCAATAGCTATAACAATAACAATAAACCAAAAAATACCCCAAAAAGCATCCCATCCACTGCTTTCGCCACCGCCACTTATGCTGTTTGCTGCTTTTTGAAGTTTTGCTCTATCACTTGCCTTTGGCATTTGATTATTTAACCAATCGCGTGTCCTTTGCTTTTTGGCGTATTTTTTTGCGATATTTAGGCGAGATTCTAACTCATTATTTGCGTTATTTAGAGTGATTATAGCGGTATTTCTATCGTAAGAAGTTATGTATTTTAATGCGTTATTTGCATTTTCAATCGCCTTATTGCCGATGATTACGGCGATTTGGTCGATAAAATCATCGCTATTCTTTGGGGAGATTGCGCGAATCTTAGCTTCAATTTCATCAAATCCATAAAAATCCCCCTTATTGACTTTTGATTTGACTTCATCTAGCAATTTTGAGATTTGCTTGTGTTTTATCAAATCATTTAATTGCTCTTTGCTTTTTTGCAGTTTGCTTCGCTCAAAGTTGCTTCCGCACATTTTTAGTGCTTCATCGATGATATTTAGCGCAGATTCTGCGTCATTTAGCTCGTTGTTTAAATAAAAAGACTTGTCGCGCAGAATCTTTGAAATCCTATCTTTTAAAAGCGAAGTTTGACTGCGGGCGTTTAGGTTTAATTTTCGCAGTTGATTAAAATGCGTGTTTAGTTTTAAAATATGCGATTTTAGCGTAGAAATCGCACTTGCATTTTCAATCGCCGAAATGTCTTCATTTATCTTTTTATAAATATCAGCAATGAATTTTATATCATTTACAACCTCATCACTTGGAGAAAAAATATCAATAATATTTGCGATAAAATTTCTCTTAACTAACTCATCTTTTAGAGATTCTGCGAAATGCGTATGCGATAAAATAAGCGCGTTTTTAATCGCAGAATCTGCGCCATTTAGGATATTGTCATTTATGCCTATATCATCATCGTGGAGATAAATTTTTTTGAATTTTGAGAGATTTTCATCGCTGATTACTTCGCTCCAAAGTGCTAAATATTGTTTAATATCAATCTCGTCATTTTTATTAGACAATGTATCCCACACGCACAAAATATAAATGCAAAGAAAAATTGCCATATTTTTCTTGTCGATAAATGTGTGAAATGCGTGAAAATCACCGCTCTTATACAAATCCATCGCCCTTTTGGCAAATGCTTCGCTATCGCTAGTAATATAAAAGCTAAAAAAATAATGCAAAATCTTTGATTCGGCATTTAATAAATTTTGCTTTGCTTCGCGGATATTTTTCTCATTGCGGAGTTTGTCAAAATGCGAAAAATCAAGCGTATATTGCGGGATTTCATCGATTTTTAAAAGTTTTTCAATCTCTTTTGTTTGTCTTTCAATATCTTTGCGCGTGGCATTTGGGACAAGTCCCAAAATGCCGTAAGCATTGTAAAGAATAGGATTTGATTGCATTAAAGGGTGATACCTGCGATTTTGCCGATATTTTTGGCTATGTCTCCATTGCTTCTATTGCGGAACTCTGGTAGCATTTGAAGTAATGCAATGCAAATGCCACGCAATCGCTCAATGTCATTGTCTTGTAGTGAATCTTCGCCCATAGCAATTAGCTTTTTAGCTTTATCCCTATCATCAAACGCACCAAGTGGCAAAATGCTTAATTGATTAAACATATCAATCCACATAGAATCATCTTCGCCAAAGAGTTCGGCGTTAAATTCTTTGAATCGCTCATTGACTTTTGCTAATAATGTCGCGCTATTTTGTGTAATTGCTTTTTGTGCGTCATTTTTTAGCGTTTTAAATTGCAATGTGAATTGCTCTTTTTTGCTTTTGTCGCTGACTTTTTCTAATAGATTCTGCGAATCGCTAACTAATCTTTCATATTCGTTTTTAAGCACATCAATATCTTTGCTTTTTTCGATTGCATCGATTTTGGCGCGAAGTGCTTTTAGCTGATTTTGCGCTTTGGCGCGTTCGTCATTATTATTTACAGAATTATGAATCGAGTTGCTAATAGATTCTGCGCTAGATTCAATCTCATCTTTTTCCTCATCGGATAGTAGATTTTTGATTTTATCCACCCGTTCATTTTCTTTTGATAGCTCCCTTGATAAATCAATGACGGATACTTCTTTGGCAAAAGTCGTGGCGCGAGCATTAAAACTCTCATTTATTAGCGGGATATATGCCTCTACGAAAACCTCTCTACTTTCATTTACTTTGATAGTTACTTCAATATCCTCGCCCTCGCCTATGGTGTATTTGATATTTTCTCCACTAATAGACAAATCGCAAATCTCCGTATTTCTATCAGGCATAGGGAATTCGCCCTCATAAATTGTGATAGGCAGACAATTTTCTTTATCGCCTTTTTTGATAGTTTTTAGCGATTTAAAGGTTTTGGTTTTTTCTAGTGGCAAAATGGAATTTTTAGGGAAAAATATTTCATATTCTTGCTTTAACTCACCTGTAATATAATCCGCCTTACTAATGCCTACGCCTATGCTATGTGGAATGGGTGTCCCTGAAATGCTTATGCCGTGCGTGATAGTAAAGCTATTTTGTGATAGTGTCAATGGTGTGCCATCATTTGCGGATAAAAATATATGAAATGTATTTACGCATTTTGGTTCTAATGCGATATTTGCGCTAAATTTGCCATTTTTTAGTTTGATTTCGCCACTTGTGAAAGTATTGCTATCATTTTGGATTCGCAAAAAATAATCTTTGTCGCTATTTTTTAACTGCGGGATTATGCCTGTGATTAGCTCATCATCGCTAGAAGTTAGCGATTCGTAATGCAATTCAATCTCAAAGGCATCGTTGCTAATTTCTTTTTTGGCTTTCAAATGTTCGGGGATTTTTTGGCTTGTGGCATAAATACACGCGCCAGATGCTACCGCAGTGAGTGCATCGGAGCTTGTATCGACTTTGATATTTAGCTCTTTTTCTAGTCTTGTGCGGATAAAAGGCAACTGCGTGGGTCCGCCCACCAAAATAATTTTATCCACTTTGCTTACATTTGCTTCGTCGATAGTCTTTTTGGCGTGTGCAATGGTTTTGTTTAGCAATTCGTCTAAAATATTCTCCAACTCCGCATTTGTAATAGTTAGATTTTCATAAATATTATAATCCTCCAAGTCAATCTCAATACTTGTAGAATCGCTACTTGAAAGGGCGATTTTCGCGCTCTCACTTGCGTATTTTAGCTTTGCAAAGGCGATTTTGTATTCATCATCACTTCTATCAAGATTCACGCCATATTTTTCGCTAATCAAAGGCAAAATCTTTTTATCAATGATTAGATTATCAATATCTTTTCCGCCCAAAAAATTATCGCCACTATGCCCTAAAACGCTTAGATTCCCGTCTTTTAGTGCGATTAAGGCGACATCAAAAGTCCCGCCACCTAAATCATACACGAGCCAATTTTCATTTTCTGCATTTGAAAAACCATAGCTAATCGCCGCAGCTATGGGCTCTTGCAACAAAATCACATATTCAAATCCTGCCAAATTCCCCGCTCTTTTTGTCGCTTCGCATTGCGTGGTATCAAAATGCGCTGGGATAGTTATAACCGCAGCATTTGCGTTGATATTGCTATTTTTTCGTGCGACATTTTGCTTTAAATTTAGCAAAATCTTTGAGCTAATCTCTTCGGGCAAGTAGCTTTTTTGAATGCGCGGAAAATAAATTTTTTCGCTTTGTCCCATTGAGCGCTTGATTTCTGGCTTATTGTTTTCCCATTCATCTTTGGTGCAATCCTTAAAATAGCGCGTATAAGGCTTTTTGCCTACTTCCTCATTGCCGCCTTTGGAGATTCCAAAGACTGATGGCGTATATTCATCGCCTAGCGTATTTTTCAAAATCTCCACTTTGCCATTGTTAAAAAGCGCGATTTCTGAATTTGTCGTGCCTAAATCTATGCCTATTACCATATTGTCCATTTTTTACTCCTTTGTTTGATTTGGATTGATTTTGGTTTCTTTGATGACTTTTGCTTTTTTGTAAAGTTCGCCATTTAAAAGAATGCTAGGTTGAAGCGTCTCTAATATCATTTCGCTAGTGTCGCTAGAATCTTTTGCTACAACTTGCACGCACTCGATTATGTCGATATTTAGCCCGTCATTGTATTTAATGCCTGTGTAATCTTTGATTGTGATGTGATTTTGCGCTAGTAAGTCATAGATTCTGCTAATCGCACTAGAAATCGCCCTTTGCTGTGGATTGTCCGTGCTTTTTATCTTTGCTTCTAATTTTTGTATCGATGGCGCCAAACATTTAGCGCAAGTTCTGCAAGAAAACTTTGTGATTCTAAACTGCTATTTTGCTGTTGGGGGGGGGGGATTTTAAAAATTTCCCCCTCCCTTGCGGAGAGGTAGGATTTGCAAAAAGATTCCCCCTCCCTTGCGGAGGGGGTTAGGGGGTGGGTATATTTTGTGCTAGATTCTGCGAAATTTAGGGGAGATTCTGCGATTTTAGATTCTGCGTAAAATGAAATTTCGACTTTATAATCCCAAATATATCGCGCAAATGCCTTAAATCTCTGCAAAACTTCCATTTTTCTCAACTCTCCAAAAATAAAAGTGCGAATTCTAGCGCAAAAATTTCATTTTTGCAAATCGATTCTGCAAAATCACAGAATCTAAAAGGCGATTTAAGATTCTGCGATTTTAATGTATTTCGCAGAATCTCGTAAAATCGCAGAATCTCACAAAACCTACTCGCTTCCATATATTTCAACTTCGTGCATTCTGTGCATTTTATAGCGCAATTCATCCCAAAATGAAAGTTTTTTGGGAGTTAATTTTATGTGCGATAAAACTTCATCTATCAACTCATCATCGCCAAATTTCATCACTCGCAAATAATGCTTTTGGAGCAGAATCTCGCGCATTTTTGCCCCCACCTGCATACAATCCCGCACGAAATAATAATCCAAAATGCCAAATCCACGCATTGTATTTTTATTAAACGAAGTGTTGTTTGCCAAGCGATATTTGCTTAAAAACTCATTGATTTGATAGACATTTGAATGCATAGCGGCGCGCGTGTGGAAATACCAATCATCGCTTGGGAAATATGATTGATTATACCCGCCAAGTTTTAGGCAGAGTTCGCGATTATGAAGCATACAAGATGGATGGAGTGGATTAAAATTTGCGATATATGTGGCATTTCGCGTGTCTAAATATTTGTAAGTTTTGATATTTAATGCGCTAAAAATAATTGCATTTTTAATCGCCTTTAACGCGCGAAATGTCCTATCCCAGTGCGTTTTTAGGTAATATTTAAAAGTTTTTGTATTTTCTTTTTGAATCTCAAATAAATCCAAATTGCCAAAAAATATGGGGCGAGATGAGATTAACGAGGTATTTGGCGCGACATCTTGCACTGCTTGCGACATTTTCTCTAAATAGTTTGGGAGCAAAATATCATCATCGTGCAGAATGCAAACCCACTTGCCTTTTGCGAGTTTTAGGCATTGATTGAAATTGCCAAAAAGACCTAAATTGCGTTTGTTTTTGTAATATGAGATTTTACCCTTGTAATATTTGGTTAAGAATGCCTGTGTGGGGGAAGTCGCGTTAAAATCATCGCAGTTTTCAACCACAATAATTTCATACGCCAAATTCGCAGAATCTATATTTGAAAATGCGGTAGATTCTGCGGATTTCGGGCGAGATTCTGCGAAATTCGCAGAATCTAAATTCCGCAAACTTCTACTGCCCCCCCCCTATTTTAATATTTTGATTTATCGCAGAATCTAGTGCTTCTTTTAGCGTATCTATGCGATTATAAGTGGGGATTGCGATGGTAAAAAGTGGCGATTTTGGCGAGGCGTCCATAATCACTTCGCACTCTTCATCGCGCAAATTTTTATTTAACTGCAAAAAATCTTTGCCATTATTGATATTTTCATAATTCATTTTTGTCCTTATTTTAAGCGAAATTTGCAGAATTTACCACAGATTCTGCGTTTTCGCAGAATCTTAATGTAGCTTACTCCACACCTTGCGCTTCCATAGATATGCCAAAATCGCCATAATTGTCATAAAGCCAATAAGCACGATTCCTACGAAGTTTCGCTGCTCTTTTTTGCTATCGCCAATGCTATCAATATACGCAACCACGCGCTTTTGAGACGCTTCATTTAGCCCTACGCGTGGCATAGAGGCATTGACTAGCATTTTTTGCGGGTCGTTTATAAATTTATGCAAATAGGGCGCCCCACGCGAACGAATCATCATCGACAAATCGGGAGCTTTCGCGCCCATATAATCCAAAATATTCGCACTTGGCGTTAGCGAAGAGACATTATCATAGTTCATAGAGTGGCAACGCACACACGCTTCTTTGAAAGTCTCTTTATTCAGCAAGTGCGTTTTAAGCGCGGCAAGTTGCGTATTTTTATCCGCAGAATCTGCCTTATTTATCGCCTCAACCTTTGCTTTGTATTCAGCAGATTCTGCGACTTTTGCCTCTAAATGTTTTGTGCCAATGCTTTCAAAATACGCCACCATATCGCCTATCTCCGCATCGCTTATGGGCGTAGCAGTCATCGGGAAAAATTTATCCGTGCCAAATTTATGCCCTAATTTCAATGCTTTCACGGGGTCTTTGATGAGATTTGCCAAAAAATTGCCATCATAAAGCGCACCAATGCTTGATAAGTCCGGCGGGACAACGCCATAAGCGTTAAACGACGATTCATTATCCATCAGCGCGGGGAAGCCCTCTTTTTCAATGCTATGACACGCAATGCAATAAATCGAAGCCAAAGCCTTGCCATTCTCCGCATTGCCACTTGTAGGCAACTTTTCTAAATCGCTAAATGCAAAATCCACAGGCGCGGTTTTTGGGTGAAAAATCGAATGCGCCAAAGGCTCTACGCCCCAATACAAAATGCCTACCGCCACAACCACAAATGCCAAAATCTTTAATTCACGCAATGCACTCATTTCGCACCTCCTTTCTCCATTTTGGTGATGATGGGGAGTGCGATGATTAGCGCGATAAATACGATTGCCGCGACAAATCCTACATAGTTATTTATGCCCTCTGGCGGGAGCTTACCAAAAATGGTAAGCACGATTAAGTCCGCTAACAGCACAAAAAACCACACGCAAAATAGCGGTCGTTTGTGCGCCGGTGCGACAACGGGGCTTCTATCCAAAAATGGCAGTGCGAAAAATACCACTTGCGCCACGCCAAAGAATATCAGTCCCAAAGCCTCGCTCATATAAAATCCGCGCAAAATCTCATAGCTCCAAAGGAAATACCACTCGGGGTAAATGTGCGCTGGGGTTTTTAGCGTGTCTGCGGGGTCAAAGTTAATTGGGTCCATCGCAAAGTTATAATTAAAGCACACAAGATACGCCACCAAAATCATAAAGGTGCAAATTACAAAAATATCTTTGGATAAGAAATCAGGCCAAAATGCCACGATTTTCGCCTTTTTCTTGTCTTTTTTATAGACTTCGACTTCTTTGTCAAAGTCGATAGTTTCGCCTTCTTGATTATTTACGTGTGGGATTCGCAGTGAATACATATGCGTAGCGATTAGTAGCATAATCGCTAACGGCAATAAAAACACGTGTAGCATAAAAAATCTAGTCAAAGTCGCATCCGCTGGGATAAAATTACCGCGAATCCACACCACCAAATCCGGTCCAATAAAAGGCACTTTACCAAATAAATCCGTGATAACTTTTGCCGCCCAATAACTCATCTGCCCCCAAGGTAGCATATATCCGCTAAACGCCTCCGCAGAAAATAGCACAAAAAGTAGCATACCGGTAATCCAAATCATCTCTCTCCCGCGCTTATAAGAGCCATAGTAAATCGCTACAAGCATATGAATGTAGATGATTAAAAATATCAGCGAAGCACTCACTGCGTGGATATGTCGCCAAAGCCACCCAAACTCCACTTCTTGCATAATGACGCGATTCACGCTATCAAATGCGAGTGCCGTGTCAGGCTTATAATACATCAGCAAGAAAATCCCGCTCACCACAAGTAACGCAAAGAGCATCGTTAGCACCACGCCCATCGCCCAAAGCCAATTTATATTTTTTGGTATCCAATACTCAGTCATTAGCACTTTTGAAAGCGTCTTTACCGCTAGTCGCTGGTCTAGCCAATCAATAATGCCATCTGCCTTTTTAAACTCTGCCATTTTCTCCCCCTTATGCCTTAATCATTTGTTTGTAAATCTCGCCTTCTTCGCCAAGCACGAGCTTTTTGCCATCGATATTAAATGGCGGGATACTCATAGGACGCGGTGGCGGTCCTGCCATATTTTGCCCTGAAATATCAAAAACGCCCCCGTGACACGCGCATAAAAACTCTTTTTTCTCTGCTCTATATTGCGGGATACAGCCCAAATGCGTGCAAACCTGCAATCCAATCGTATAGAGCGCACCTTCGATTTCAAAGTCTCGCCCATCGACTTTTGCTTCGCCTTGTGGCTTTTTAAGCACATACACGGGCTGTCCGCGCCACTCAAAAGTCTTCAACTCGCCAAATTGCAACTGCGAAATATCTACAATCGTAAATCCACCCGAAACCACGCTAGGAAGCGGGTCCCAGCTCTTTTTCATCGCTCCAAGTGCGCCTATTGCGCCCACAGCCGCAAGCGCACCCAAACTCATACCAAGAAAGTCGCGTCTCTCAATACTCTCTGCCATTTCTCCCCCTTAAAAAATTTTGCGAAAATTGAAATTATACAAAAAATACGCAATCTTTTTTGCTTAAAATTTATAAATTTTTTGTCAAATATTTTGCAGAATCTACATTTTTTCGCAGAATCTGGTGTGCGGGTTTAAAAATTTTTGTAGATTCGTGTGCTAAATTTTGGACTTAAATCATAAAGCAAAGTTTTGATTTTGTTTGATTCGTGCAAATATATGCGGTTTGCGCCGTTTTGCGATTCGTAAAAATCTTGCAATAAATCCAAAATTTTGAAATTTTCAATGAGTGCCAAATCCTGCCGTTTGGATAAAATCTTTGTCGCTCCGATTCGCTCAAACGCCCTATCTAGCACAAAAAACGGGACATTATAAGTAATATCACATTTGCCAAAAAGCCGTGCAAGATTCGTGCTTTGATTCGGCAAATCGTGCGTCTGATTCGCGCTATTTGCGCTTAAATCTAACGCCGAATCTATCAAAAAATCATTCAAATTCTGCACTTTGTGGCGATAAAAAAAGCGCGTAGAAAAGTCGTTGCGTGGCGTTTCGTTGCCATAATCAAAGGCGATAAAGATAAATTTAAATGCGCGAATCTCATCGCAAATCTCATCATAAATTAGCGGAATTTCGCCTTTGTGAATCTTAAAATTTTTGCAAATTTCTTGCACTTTTTTATCATCGTGTGCTTTAAAAATAAGGCGATGATTTTGCATAAATGCCATTTTGTCATTGTCGATTATTTCGCAAGGGAGCGCGTCAAAAAATTCATTTGCGATGAAAATATTGTGGCGATTTGCGTAACGATTCGCATTCTTTAACTCGGCAAGATTCTTGTAAAAAATCACTTTGTTATTTTGAGCCAAATCATCGTTGTCATTTTGAGCCGTAGGCGAAAAATCTCTATTTTTTTGAGATTCTTCGCTTCGCTCAGAATGACAAAAACGGGCAACAGCTTCGCTATCTTGCAATAACAGGACGGGAGCGGATTGCTTTGGCGATAACTTGCATTGAAATGACGGGGCGGGAGCGGATTGCTTTGATTTGCGTTGCGAATCTCGTAATGACAATTCAGGCGCATTTGCCTCTACTGCGATAAAATTGCATTTCTCAACCACGCCAAGCCCTAGCGTCTCTAAAAATGCGCAAATATCACTCAAAAGATTCGCGCTATTTGCGCCCAAATCAATGATATTTAAAGGCAACAAAATCGCGCCAGATTCAAGCAAATCCAAAATATATTTTGCGATTGCACCACCAAAAAAGCGACTTGCGCTAACAGCCGTATAAAAGTCGCGCCCAAGCGGAGTTTGCGCATAATACGCGCAAATCCATTCGCCAAAATACTCGCTAAATCGCAAATCTAAATTTCGCCAAACGCGCTTTTTAGTCGCGCAAAGCCATCGTCTATCTCGCCTTCGCTAATTAAAAGCGGGGGCAAAAAGCGCAGTGTGGCGTTGCCTGAGCGAAGCACCAAAAGTCGCTTTTCTCTTGCTTTTGCGATGATTCGCCCCAAAGTTTCATCATCTTTGATTTTTAGTCCGCGCATAAATCCAACGCCACTAACGCCACTCACTACGCCACTAAACGCGCTTTTGATTGCTTGTAGTTGCGAATCAAAAAGCGCGATATTTTTGGCTAAATCGCCGCTTTTTTGGTATTTTTCAAGCACTTCAAGTGTGGTAAGTCCCGCTGTTGTGGATAGTGGATTGCCTCCAAAGGTGCTTCCGTGTTGTGATGGGGCAAAAATATCGCCCTTATCGCACATAACCGCGCCAATAGGCACTCCACCTGCCAATCCCTTTGCCAAAGTTACGACATTTGGGGCGATTTCGTAATATTGAGACGCCAAAAATTTGCCACTGCGAAAAACGCCACTTTGCACTTCATCAATCATCAGCAAAATATCGCGCTCATCGCAAAATCGCGCTAATTCTTGCACTTGCTCTTTTGGCAAAGCGTAGATTCCGCCCTCGCCTTGAATAAGCTCGATAAACACCGCAGCTACAGCATTATCGCTCTTTGCAAGTTCAATCATCTCGCTAATGTCCTTTGCGTAGAGAAATCCATCTGGGAATGGCGAAAAATGCGTGTGCATTTTGTCCTGCCCACAAGCGCGGAGCGTGGCGATACTGCGCCCGTGAAAGCTATTTTTGAGCGTGATGATTTTGTAGCGGTGATTTTTGTATGCGGAGAAAAAATCATTATTGTCATTTTGAGCCATAGGCGAAAAATCTCTATTTTTCTTAGATTCTTCGCTTCGCTCAGAATGACAAAAAGTGGTGGATTGCTTCACACCATTAGAATGACAAAATGAAGCAGATTCTGCGTTTTGAGAATGAGAAAATGAAGCAGATTCTGCGTTTTTCGCAGAATCTACCCTAAATCGCTCCCCGTAGATTCGCGCTATTTTTATGGCGCATTCATTTGCTTCTAACCCTGAATTGCAAAAAAACACTTTTATTTCGCACTGATTTTTTGAGCCTTGCCCCGCTAACTCAACCATTTTTTTTGCCAAATGCGCTTGTGAATCAATATAAAAAAGATTTGACAAATGAAGCACTTTTTGCGCCTGATTTGCGATTGATTTAACCAAAGCGGGGTGATTATGCCCTAGCGCATTTACGCCAATCCCAGCGGTAAAGTCGATAAACTCTTCGCCCTTATCGGTGTAGAGTTTCGCCCCCTCCCCACGCACAAAATGCGTGTAATCTCTCGCATAAGTATCTAACAAATATTTTTTGCTGAAAATTTCTTTATCCAATGTGAAGCTCCTTGTAAAGTTTTATGGCAAATCTATCCGTCATAGAGGCGATATAGTCGCTGACAACGCGATGCAACTTCGCGCCTTGCGATATTTTCTCGCGCAAATCATAAGGCAGTAAATCTCTATCATTCATAAAATCGCTAAACAAATTGCGCACGACATTTTTGCCAAATGCCATTTTTCGCACGACATCTTCGTGGCGGTAGAGATTTTTGAATAAAATTTGTTTTAGTTTGGAGAGATTTTTTGCGATGGATTCATCATAGAAAATCGCCCCACTTGCCTTAAAATTGCGGATAATTTCTTCGATTAGATAGCAAATTAGCGCACTTGTAAAGCGATATTTGAAAATCTTATCATTGCGACTAATGCCCTGCGCTTCGATTTTTGCGATGATTTCTTTTGCGATTTTGTTAGATTCGATTATGTCAAAATCAATCAATCCAAGTTTCACGCCATCATCAATATCGTGGCTAATATAGGCGATTTCATCGCTAAAATCTACGATTATCGCTTCGATTCGCGGGGGCAAATCAATGCTAAATTCGCTATTTAGCTTTTCACTAAAAAATGGCTTTTTATACGGCGCAGAATGCTTCAAAATGCCCTCTATCGTGGCAAAAGTGAGATTTAGCCCATCAAAATTTTGATAGCGTTTTTCTAGTTTCGTAACCACGCGAAAACTTTGGAAATTATGCTCAAAGCCATTTTTAAAGCCATTTTGTTTGAGTAGCAAATCCAACTCATCACCCCCGCAATGCCCAAAAGGCGAGTGTCCCAAATCGTGCGACAATGCAATGGCTTCTGCCAAATTTTCATCTAATCCGCAATATCTTGCAATCGTCCGCGCTATTTGGCTAACTTCAATGCTATGCGTTAGCCGTGTGCGAAAATAATCGCCTTCAAGCGATTCGATATGCGCGTTTAAAAAAACCTGCGTTTTATACTCCAAACGGCGAAATGAACTGCAATGAATAATCCTATCTTTGTCCCGCGCAAAGGGCTCTCTAAAATCATAGCTTGAATCATAAAATCTATGTGTGTCGCTATATTTTTTTGCGCTTTTTGTGTGCGAATCTGTATTTTTTTGCTTTTTTTGCGCCATTTTTGCCCCCGAATCTTAAAATTTTAAAATTTGCGATTTTATCAAAATTACTTTAAAATTGCGTTTTTTGCTGAAATTTTAGGGGGCGAATCGTGGAATTATTAAGCAAAGCATTTGGAATCTATGAAACAAACTGCTACATTTTACGCACGAAAATGGGCGAATTTATCATCGATGCGGGAGTGGATTCGGCAAAATGGGTGTGTGAAAATGTCCGCAAACCATTAGCGATTTTAAACACACACGGGCATTTTGACCACATTTGGTGCAATGCGGAGTTGAAAAAATTGCTAGGCGTCCCCATTTACTGCCCAAAAGGCGATGCGTTTATGTTAAAAAGCGATTGTTTTGATTTGGGATTAACGCCGTGTGCGGCGGATTTTGAAGTAGAGCCAAATGAAATTTTTAGATTTGGGGATATTGAAGTGGAGTTTATGCACTTTGCGGGGCATACGCCGGGCTGTTCGATGATAAAAATTAGCGGGGGCAATTTGTCTTTGGGTATGCAATTTGCGCCGTTTTCGCATAAAACTTCGCTCGATGAACCCCAAGTTCTATCTCGCTCGTTTCACGCAAAAACGGCGCAAAGCCATACCGCAAATACTTCGATTGTGATTCGCGATGCGAATCAAAGTGCAAAAAATCCGTCATTGCTAGAAAATGAGCGTAGCGAATTTTCGTGGCAATCCACAATAAAATCAAATCCGTGCGACAGCACCGAATCTCGCCCGCTTCGTGGTGCAAAAAATCGGATTGAAGGTTGCAGTAGTGCAACCGCCGATTTTTTGCTAGAAGCGGATAAGCGAGGCACTCCCCCTAAAAGCGAAAAGCGTGAGCTTTTGGGGACACAATTAAATAGTCGGGGGGAGCGGGGAAGGGGTGCAGCCCTTTTGCGAGAAAAAACAAACGAATCAAATAAACAAAATAACGAAACTATCGCAGATTCTGCGAATCAAATAAAAATCGCAGAATCTTGCACCAAAACGCAGAATCTAAAAATGGATTGCCACGATTTGACTTCGTCAAATCTCGCAATGACGGAAAACAAGCTAGATTCTGCGAATCGCACAAATATCACAGAATCTAGCGAAATCTACATTTTTAGCGGTGATTTTATTTTCTATCGCACTATCGGGCGCAGTGATTTTCCCTATTCAAGTCCTAGTGATATGAAAGATTCATTGCAAAGATTTGGCAAAATCCCCTACAACGCCACGCTTTATCCCGGACACGGACAGAGCACAACTATCAAAGATGAGCAAAAAAATCTACCATTTTACTTGCGAGGATTGGCGTGAATCAAAGCGCAAATCAAAATGCAAATCAAAGCCCAAATCAAAAATTTGACGCGCCTTTGCGACATTTTTTAGATTCGCACCAAAAGATTCGCCTTTCCTTGCGAATCCTTGCGATTTTTATCGCATTTTTAAGCGCGTTGTCGGTGTTTAGCTATATTTGGATTGTCAATAATTATTACGCCGACATTACCATTGATGTGGTTATGTTTCACTTGCGATTTCCCCTTGTGGGCGTAAATAGCGACTTTTTGATAAGCTATGCAACACGCGCTTTAATCCCTAGCGTTTTGGTGGCGGTTTTGTTTGCGATTCGCCCAAATGTCGCGCTATTTTTAGGCTTAATCTTTGGGGTATTTTTGCTAAAAGCACAAAAAATCATCAAAGTCTCAATGCTTGTGGCGTGGCAACAACACATTCCGCTTTATGAAATGGTGCTAACTTTCATCAAAGGCGGATATTTCAAATCATTTTGGTGGAATGAGCCTTTTGGCGCGTGGTTTGCGATAAAGGCGATTTTGTGGATTGGCGCAATCGCATTTGTGTTTTTTGCGATATTTTGGCTGTTTAAAAAAATCTGTGCGCTTATGAATCTCTACGCACAAATCACGCTTTTTATCGCTGTCATCGTGCTAAATGCGTGGATTTTGGATTCGCATTTTCATTTGCAAAAATACTTCGCGCCAAAGGATTATAGCAATTTTTATGAGGAAAATTATAGGATAGAAAGCTCTGATTTGCCACACTCCACGCAAAAGCGCAATCTTATTGTAATCTTTGTCGAATCTTTGGAGTCAAATTTTCTTATCCCAAATCTACGCGCCTTTGCAAATAAAAATGTGAATTTTTCAACCACACAGGGCTTTGGTGGGCATAATCAAGTGGGCGCGACTTCTTGGACAATCGCTGGAATAGTTGGCTATATGTGCGGAATCCCGCTAAATTCGCCCTCAATCATCGCAAAGACATTTTTGCCAAATGCGGAGTGCGTGAGCGATTCGCTTGCAAAAATGGGCTACAATCAAGTGATGATTATGGGTGAAAACGATGATTTTGTCGCAAAGGGCGCGTTTTTAGCCACTCACAAAATACAAAGCAAAGATGTAAAACACTACAAAAATATCGGCGCATTGCCAAATGATTATCCGCACCATTGGGGATTTTCGGATAGCAAACTATTTGAATTTGCAAAAGATGAGTTGCGAAAACTAACGCAAGATTCAACCCCCGCTCCGTCATTGCGAGGCGAATCGCAAGATTCGCCGAAGCAATCCACAAATCACGAAAATGGATTGCCACGCCAAGCCAAAGGCTTGTCTCGCAATGACAGCAATTCACGCCCTTTTGCGTTATATTTATTGACTAATAACACCCATTCGCCTGACTTTTTTATTGAGCAAACTTGTGGCGAAATGGAAAAAAACTACCAAAACGCCATACATTGCGAAGATTTGCTAATTGGCGAATTTGTGGCGTGGATTCGCACGCAGGATTTTTATAAAAATACTACGATTTTGATTGTGGGCGACCATTTGATGAATGCAAATATCGATTTGCCCCGCGAATCGCGCAAAATTTACAATGCCTTTATAAATCCGCGCTTTTGTGATTCACACACAAAAAACTTAAATAATTGTCATAAAAATAATTGTCATATTGAGCGTAGCGAAATATCTCAAAAGAGAGATTCTTCGCTCGTTGCACTCGCTCAGAATGACAAAAATAAAAAGTATGACGATTTGACAAAATCCCGTAATCTTTCGCACTTTGACTTTGCGCCACTTATTTTAGATTCGCTAGGAATTTGCACAAAATCATTTGGATTAGGGCGCAATCCGTTTTTAGGACAAACCTTACTTGAATCTAACGGTGCGGATTTTGCATCGCAAATCAGCACAGATTCGCGCCTATATGAGAGTTTTTGGCAAAGGGATTAAAATTTGCTATCATTTCAAAAAGTTTAATTTTGGGAGCGCGAATATGGATTTTATCAGCATAATTATGGGAAGCAAAAGCGATTATGAGACGATGAGCGAGTGCGCGCGTGTGCTAAAAAAGTTTGATTGCCTTTATGAAGTCATCATTAGTTCTGCGCATAGAAGCCCCGAGCGGACGCGTAAATATGTCGCAGACGCGCAAAATCGCGGTGCGTGTGTGTTTATAGCGGCTGCGGGGATGGCGGCGCATTTGGCAGGTGCGGTGGCAGCGGAGACTTCGCGCCCTGTGATTGGTGTGCCACTGAATGCAAGTGCGCTTGGTGGGCTAGATTCGCTACTATCAACTGCGCAAATGCCATCCGCAATGCCTGTGGCGACAATGGCGATAGGCAAGGCAGGTGCGATAAATGCGGCGTATTTGGCAATGCAGATTTTGGCACTGAAAAATGAAGAGTTGGCTGGAAAACTCATTCAAGATAGGGTGATGAAGGCAAAAAAAGTCGAGTTAGATTCTGCGGAAATCGAAGTTAGGATTTAAGCAATGAGCGCGAATACAAAAGAAAATTGGATAAAAATCGATGAGTTTTTGACAATCACAGGACTAAAAACCGAACAAATCAAAGAGCTAATCGCAAAGGGGCAAATCAACGCAAAATATATCGAAAATGTCCTATATGTCGATAGTGTGAGCGGGACAAACGCGCTTGTGCGAAGCACACAGAGCGATTTGGTGGCAAAAAGTGGCGTGGAGGGCGAGTTTTTTGAACAAAGCATAGGGACGATTTTGAGTTTGCACGAAAAAGTCATTGAGGCAAAAGATGAGACGATTGCCACAATCAAGGGCGAAAATCAGTTTTTAAAAGATACGCTTTTAAGTGCTAGGGAAAAAGAAGCGGATGACAAAAAAATGATAGAAACGCTTTTGCAAGAGGTGGAAAACAAAAAGCGCGAATTAGAAGCAGTGCAACGCAAATATAAGCTAATGTGGGGGAAAATGATGGGTAATCAAATGCGTTAGGTTGCGTGGGGATTTGTGCGACAATGTGCGAAGATTCTGCGAAATTTCGGTTTTTATGCGGGATTCTGCGAAAATTTCGGTTTTCGTGCGGGATTCTGCGATTTTGCTGTGCGAGATTCTGCGAAAATTGTGCCTTTCGCAGAATCTGCTTTTATTTCGTCATTGCGAGGCGTGGCGAAGCCACAACGAAGCAATCCAAATCAAATCCGTCATTGCAAGACTTTGCAAAGCGAAGTCGTGGCAATCTAAAATTTTGTCATACTGAGCGAAGTGAAGTATCTCAAAAAAATAAAAGAGATTCTTCGCTCACTTTGTTCGCTCAGAATGACAAATTTGAGCGCAGATTCTGCGTTTTTTTACGAAAACCGCGCTAGATTCTGCGAAATTTCGTGCGAGTTTATGCTAGATTCTGCGAATTTATCATTTGAGTTTGCGCCAAAGCACCGACAAAGCACTTACAAAAATATCAAAAAATAAATCACTTTTATTGACTTGCGTTTTTTTTTTTTTTTTTTTTTGTATTATTCGCTGAAATTTTAAGATTAAGGAGAGAAAATGGCAAATGTGCAAGTTTTAATAAAATGCAAATGTGGCAAATTATTATCCACAAGGCAGGTTAGCGACTCGCCAAATACGAAATCTAGCGGAAGTGCGAATTGCCCTAATTGCAAAAGGCGCATTAAGTGGGATATTGTCGGCGGAAAAGCTAGTGTTTATGAAGTGGGGAAATAGCGATGGCAAAGAAAACAAGCAAAACTAGTTGGAGCGACTTTCTAACTACTGAAAATATCGAAAAGGGATTTGGTTTGATAAGTGGCGGATTGGGCGTATTGGGTGGCGTAAAAAATATGTTTTTTAGCGATTCAAGCAACGAATCTAGCAGTAGTGTGGATACTTTTGCGCTATCTAGCAAAATAAATGAGTTAGAAAAAGAAAATATAAATCTTAAATACGAATTATTAGAAGCGATGAAGCAAACGCTGATTTTCCGCCGTGCGATGGTTGAGATGGAAGGGCAATTAAGCGGTTCATTTTTCGCTAAATTAGGCAATTTATTTAAATCGCATAAGAGCTTTATAGGCGATAAAATGGATAATTTTATGACTGATAACAAAGAGCTAGAAAAAATCATTAGCGAAAGCTATGATAGCCTAAAACGCGATGCAGAGAAATTGGGCGTTGCGCTGCCTACAAACAAGCAAAGGATATAAAATGGCATTACCGATTTTTGCGGCAGCTGGGGCTACAATCGCTAAATTTGGCATAGTTAAAAGTCTTGGCATAGCTTCGATGGGATTAGATTTGGCGAGTAAAACAAAAGATTTGATTTTTGGCGATAAATCTAAAAGCGATTCAAGTAAAATCATCGCTTATTCTAATGAAATAACAAGGCTAAATGAAGAAATACAGCGTTTAGAAAAAGAAAAATTTGCGATGAGCTATGAGCTATTGGTATCAATGCACCAAACGCTTGTTTTTCGCTGTGCGATAGTGGATTTGGAAAAAGGGTTGAGTGGCTCGTTTTTCACTAGATTAAAAAATCTTTTTGTAAAACCCAAAGGCTTTGTGGGCGATAAGCTAAATGAATTTATCGCAAACAACGCGGAGTTAGAAAAAATACTGCAAAGCGACTTTGAAAGCATAAAGGCAAAAGCAAAAGAGCTAGACATAGAGCTACCACAAGAGGATAATTTAATGGGAGATTTGGCGTGATTGCGTTTTTATTTGGATTGTTTGTTGTGGTGTTTGTTTGTGTGGGGATTATCAAAATATTTGGCAGTAAAATCGTTATAAAGTCCATCATCACATACATTGCACTAATTGCAGGTGGCATAATTGGCATTATGTTACTATTTAAGCTAATTTCGGTGATTGGTGCTGATAATATCCGCTCTATGCTTGGCTATGGCATTATCATATTTGTGCTTGTGGCAATCATCGCTATTATAGCCGTAGTGGCTAGATTTTTTGGTGGCAAAGCGGTAGCGAAGTTTATATTAACCACCATTAGCACTATTGCATTTACTGCACTTGCGATTGGAGCGGTAGTATTTGTATGGCAAAGTTTGTTTTAAGATTTTAGATTTCGCGTTTTCTTTTCGTCATTACGAGGAAGTGCGAAGCACTGACGAAGCAATCTACAAAAAATAATTTCGTCATTGCGAGGAAGTGCGAAGCACTGACGAAGCAATCCGCCCACTAGATTCTGCGAATTTGATAAATTTTAAAGCAGATTCTGCTAAAATGGCGATTTTTTATAAATTTTTAAGGACGGATTTATGCCACATACAAAAGATTGGACGCCAAAGAGTTGGAGAAATTTCCCTATCAAGCAACAGCCCACTTACGAAAATAAAACGCTATTAAAGCGCGTGGAGGGCGAACTAAAAAGCTATCCGCCACTTGTTTTTGCAGGGGAGGCGCGAAACCTTAAAAAACGCCTTGCAGACGCAGTGGAGGGTAGGGCATTTTTGCTACAAGGGGGCGATTGCGCCGAATCTTTTAGCGAGTTTAACGCTGTGAATATCCGCGATATGTTTAAGGTGATAATGCAGATGAGCGCGATTTTGACATTTGCAGGGGGTATGCCTGTGGTGAAAGTCGGGCGACTAGCAGGGCAGTTTGCAAAGCCTAGAAGCAATGATAGTGAGATTGTAAATGGCGTAGAAATCCCTATTTATCGGGGCGATATTATAAATAGCACGGATTTTAGCGTAGAGGCGCGGACGCCAAATCCAAAGCGAATGTTGCAGGCATACAATCAATCCGCAGCTACGCTAAATCTGCTCCGTGCCTTTGCGCAAGGGGGCTTTGCGGATTTGAATGAAGTGCATAAGTGGAATATGAAATTTGTTAAAAACAACGCATTTGGCAAGAAATATGAGGTTTTGGCAGAGCGAATCACGGAGGCGTTGGAGTTTATGAAATCCTGTGGAATCGATGCGCAAAATACGCAACAGCTCAAAGAAACGGAGTTTTACACAAGCCACGAGGCATTGCTGCTAAACTATGAAGAGCAGCTTTGTCGCAAGGATTCGCTGACTTCACGCTGGTATGACTGCTCTGCGCATATGCTGTGGATAGGGGAGCGCACACGGGGGCTTGATTGCGCGCATATAGAATTTTTGCGCGGGGTGGAAAATCCGCTTGGCGTGAAAATTGGCGCGACCGCGACAAAAGATGAGATTATGGGAATCTGCGATGCGCTAAATCCACAAAATGAAGCAGGACGGCTAAATCTCATCGTGCGAATGGGCGCAGATAAGATAAAGGCGAAGTTGCCTTCGCTTTTAAAGGCGGTGCTACCTGAGGGGCGCAAGATTTTGTGGAGTATCGACCCAATGCACGGCAACACAATTAAGGCAAGTAATGGCTACAAAACCCGCGCATTTGACAAGATTTTGGAGGAAGTGAAAAGTTTTTTTGAGATTCACAAGGCGCATAATAGCTACGCTGGGGGCATTCACTTGGAAATGACAGGGCAAGATGTAACGGAATGTATCGGTGGCGGGGCGCAAATCACGGAGAGTGCGCTTGCGTCAAATTATAGCACACAATGCGACCCGCGACTTAATGCGACGCAGGCGATTGAGTTGGCGTTTTTGTTGGCGGAAGTGTTGAAAAAGCGGAAGTAAGCGCAGGGCGGGGCAATTTGTTCTGGGGTATGCAATTCACACGAAGTTTGCCCTATTGCTTCGTCAATGGACGATTAGTCCTATTTCCTTGCAATAGGGCAAACTTCGTGCAAAGCCACACCGCCATTACTTCGATTGTAATTCGTTGCACGAATTAAAGCGTAAATATTTCATCATTGCGAGGCGCGTGAGTGTAGCAAAGTGAAACGAACGCAACGAAGCAATCTATTTTAGTGAATCGTGAATCTTATGCGATTCGCGGACTTTAAGCGAATCTAAATGCAAATTATTTATTGATTCGACTTTGAATCATTGCGCGAATTTATCTTTTAGATTTGCACAAATCCATCAAATCTACTTCGCCCACCACGAAAAAATATCAAAGTCATAGAGTGGTGAAGTTGCGGGATATGCGAATTTATCATAATACGCCACGCGAAATTCGCGTGAGTGAAAATGTGGCACGACATAAAATCCCCAAAGCAAGATTCTATCTAGCGCACGGACATTTGCGACTTGCGAATCGCTATCTTTGGCATTTATAATATTTTCTATGAGTTTATCGACAATGGGCGATTTTATCCGCGCAAAATTGCGCGAACCCTTTGTCTCCGCGCTCTTGCTACTCCAAAAATACCGCTGCTCATTGCCCGGAAATAGCGACTGCGGGATTACTGCGACAATCATATCATAATCAAAATTATTCACGCGATTTATGTAGCTCCCCAAATCAATCGTCCGCAAAGTTGCCTCAATGCCTAAAATTTTTAGATTTGCCACAAAGGGCAAAGCGACTCGCTCCATTGCCTTTGAGACTAGCAAAATCTCAAATTTGACTTGGCGATTGTCTTTAAAAAGGCGATTGTTGTGCTTTGTGTATCCTGCGTCTTTTAGGATTTTTTGCGCGTGGAGAAGCGATTTGCGCCTTTGTTTTGCATTTTTAAACGCCACGCTAGGAAATGGCGAATCTAAAATATGCGAATCCACGCCCAAATCGCGCAAAATCTCTTTTTCTTTGCCACTAGGAATCCCGCGCGAAGCGAAAATCGAATTATCAAAGTAGCTCTTTGTGCGCGTGTATTGGGAGAAAAAGAGATTTTTATTGCTCCACTCAAAATCAAAGGCATAGTTTATCGCCTTGCGCAAGGCAATATCGCTAAAAACCTCCCGCGCCGTATTCATAAAAAAGCCCTGCATTCCGCTAGGGAGCGCGTGAGTGAATGTCGCCTTTTTTAGCGCACCGCTTTGCAACGCCTTGCCATCGTAGCCCGTAGCCCACACTTTTGCGCTATTTTCTAATCGATAATCAAACGCACCGCTTTTAAATGCGAGCAATGCGACATTTTCGTCCTTGTAATATTCATAAATCACTTCATCAAAGTTAAAAAGCCCCTTACGCGTGGGGTGATTTTGCGCCCAATAGTCTTTTACGCGCTCATAGACGATTTTGCGCCCCACTTCAAAGGATTTGATTTTATACGCGCCACTGCCTAGCGGGACTAACAGCGGATTTTCAAAATCCTTGTCTTTGTAAAAATGCTCTGGCAACACGCTTAACTGCCCCAAAATCAAAGGCAACTCGCGGTTATCGCCGTTTTTGAAACTAAATTTGATTTTATCATCGCCAATCAGCGAAACCGCGCTCACATCGGCATAATACTGCTTTATAAGCGGATTGCCATACTTCATCAGCACTTCAAAGCTAAACTTCACATCGCTTGGCTTCACAGCAACGCCGTCATTAAAGCGCGCATTGCGATTTATGGTGAAAATCACGCAGTCATTTTTTGGGCAAAGCGCGATAGATTCAGCAATCAACCCATACTCGCTAAAAGGCTCATCTTTGCTCTGCACCGTGAGCGTGTCATAAATCAGCTCCAAACCTTCAGCTTTCGCGCCTTTTAGGCTAAAATTATTTAGGCTATCAAAAGTGCCAATCGCAGCGGATTTGAGCGTCCCGCCTTTGGGCGCGTTTGGATTTGCATAATCAAAGTGCTTTAAATTTTTGTATTTGATTTTGCCATCGATTGAAATGTAGGGCTGTGCAATGAGTGCGGAAAAAATAGCGCAAAATAAAATAAAAATTTTCAAAACTCAAATCCTTAATAAAAATGTGAAATTTTAATGCAGATTCTGCGATTCGCAGAATCTAATGCGCCAAATTCGCAGAATCTCGCAATGGCGAAATGTGTGGATTGCTTCGGCACTTCGTGCCTCGCAATGACGGATTTGTGGTAGATTCTGCAATTTTCGTGCGATTCGCAGAATCTCGCAATTTTCGCAGAATCTTAATCGCGCCAAATTCGCAGAATCTCACAATTTTCGCGCACTCTCATCGCACAAATTGCTTCAACACTGCCATTCGCACGAAAACGCCATTTGCGACTTGTGAGAGCACTTTGCTTCGCCTATCACGCAAAATCTCATCATCAATATCGATATTTCGATGCACAGGTCCCGGGTGCAAGATGATGATATCCCGCTCCCCAAGCAACTCGCGCGTTATGCAAAATTTGGAGGCATAATCTTTTAGCGAACCATAGATTTGATGATTGTGCCGCTCACTTTGCGTCCGCAAACTCATAATCGCATCTACGCAATCTATTACTTCGCGCAAATCAGCGCATTTTTGCAAGTTTTGCGATTCTTGTGCCAAACTTTGAAAATGCGGTGGCGCGACTAAAATCACCTTCATACCAAGTCGCGTAAATAAATCAATCCCGCTTGTCGCCACGCGCGAGTTTGCGATATCGCCTACAATCGCGATTCGCTTGCCACGCAACTCGCCAAAATGCTCTCTCATCGTCATCGCATCTAGCAATGCTTGCGTAGGGTGGGCGTGCGCGCCATCTCCGCCGTTTATGATTGGCGCACTCACATACCGCGCGAGATATTCGCCCGCTCCCGCTTGGCTGTGGCGAATGATGATGGCATTTGGGCGCATTGCGTTGATATTTGCGGCGGTATCTGCCATACTTTCGCCTTTGAGTGTGGAGCTTTTAGAGATATCAAGGCGGACAACCTTCCCGCCCAAGCGTTTTACAGCGATTTCAAAACTGCTTAATGTGCGAGTGGAGTTCTCAAAAAAAATCGTGCTAACAAGTTTATCGCTCAAAAATGGCGCGATATTTGGCGCATTTTTCATCGCAAGTGCTTCATCCAAAATGCCATAAATCTCATCTACGCTTAATTCTGTCGTGCTTAAAAGGTGCTTTGCCATTTTTATCCTTTAAAGAAAAAATTGCTAAAATCTTATCCAAAAATTTTTAAAAAAAGAAGTTTAATGGTGCGGTGGATTATTCTAATTGCGTTTCTAAATGCGGGATTTTTTAGCGGGTGCGGACTTTACAAAGATGGATATAAGCCAAGTGTGCTGATGGAGAAAAAAATCAATCAAAGTCGCAAGGCAGAGATTTCAAAGGATGGCAAAAGCGAAGTAATCGCCATCGCCACGCATTTAAATAATGTAAATTCACGCATTTTTGGCGCGGGGCGGGAGTATTTTTTCATTGAGATTTTTAGCGAAGTGGATATCCCGCTTGTAGAATCGCTACATTTTCGGCTGACAAATAATGTGGATTTTATGTGGATGCGGGAGATTGAGAGTGATGAAAGCGATGAGATTTTAGGGGTGCGAAACCGCTGGGCAAGGGGATTTCTAATCGCATTTGATGAGTTAGAATATCAGCAAAAAAAGAATATGAAGCTAATAATGGAGGTTGAAAATGTCGGTGTGATGGTGTTTGATTTTAGCTATCAGGTGTTAGAGATGAGGTTGTAGGGGCAGAATCTATGATTTTTGTGGCAGATTCTGCGGATTTGGGGCAAGATTCTGCGATTTTCATAAATTTCGCAGAATCTTAAACATTTTTTAAATCAATCCTGCTAAAATGCCGAATTTTCATAAATTTAACCTTTGGAGACTTACGATGAAAAAGATATTTGCACTGCTTTTGTTGCTTGGATTTAGCGTTTCTGCTGTTTTTGCAGCGGGGGGGGGCATAAAACCATCTGACAAACAATTTCGCTGTTTTTCCAAAATTGGCAAAACGGAAAGCACGAAAAAAAATATGCTTGGCAGTTACTGCCTCCCAAAACCGACAACGGAAAACTGCAACAAAGAGTGGGTGTGGAGCTTGGATGGCAAGGATGACAGAGTTGCCGAAGTAGGCACAGACTGCCCCTTGCAATGCCAAGATAATAACTTCGCCATCGGCACCGGCTCCAAAAATCCATTTACAACCTACAAATATTGCGTCCGCACCAGCGATTGGTCCAAAGTCGCAAAATGCGTGGATAAGCAAACAGGCAAAGATGAAATAGACACAATGAAATGCGAGAGAGACGCTGATGGCACACGATATTATTGGAAGCCAAACTGCAAGGCAGATATGACAAAAGACGATTGCGAAAAGCACCTAAAAGGCATAAAAGGACTAGCAAGTGGATGGCGATTTTGCTACACATACACCGACCCAGCACCACCTGCAAATATGCCACGAAACGGCAACGGGCAATCTGTCGTATTCCAAGAATACATAAATTGGCAGGGCACCGCTGCAATCCCCTGCGAGCAGAGCTCAGATTCACCAAGTGGCGGGTGGAGCGACACTTCTAAGCCCAACCCCGAAAAGCCAGATGAGTTAGGCAATTTAGTAATTTTAGATGAAAAAGATGGCAATACAAATCAAATCGCCTCAAAAGTCCATACCAAAATCTCAGGCAATTCATATAATTTCCGCATTTTTTCAATCGATAGCGCGGGGAAATTTAGCAGTGGCATTTCATCATTAAACTGCACCATCACCGAAAAAAGTGGCAAAAGTTTTAGCGGGCAAGCAAAAGAAAATAGCTTTTTTAGCGCGCTATTTTCAGGCAAAGGGAAAAATTTCATCTTTGGCGAATACACACCTGAATCTAGCGGTGAGGCGAGTATCTCTTGTGTCGGCACTAGCAAAGATGGCAAATCTGTAAGTGCAGAGACGACATTTTTCATCGCACCAAATTCATATAAATTTAGCACCATAAATGCGGAATTTAAT